>NZ_JBEZZW010000035.1:0-70999 GCF_040639415.1 Micromonospora sp. NPDC023888
CGGGCGAACGCCGCCAGTTCTCGGTGGAGAACGCGTACGCCGACAGGTACGGGATGCCCATCTCGATGGCGCCCTCGATGGTGTCGAAGAGGCTGCCGGGGTCCGCCGGCTCACCGACGCGGGCCTAGTCACCGGCGCGGACGGCGCGCTCGCGGCCGACGACGCGTCGTTGCGGGCGGCAGCCCGCGACAGCCGCCCGGCCGACGACACCGACCCGGCCGCCGATCCGGTGCTGCGGACCTTCCTGCGCGGAGACGTCCTGGTGGGCCTGCCGGCGCAGCCGAAACGGCGGCGCGTCCTGCTCGCGCACATCGCCGAGCGGTCGTTCGAACCAGGCACCCGCTATCCGGAGCGGGCCGTCGACGACGCGCTCAAGGCGTGGTGCGCGGCGGGCGGGTCGGATCACGCCACGCTGCGTCGGTACCTCATCGACGAGCGGTTGCTCACCCGCGAGCACGGCATCTACCAGCGACCCTGATCGTCCACGGCGCGAACCGTCTGGTCGCGGAGCAGGTTGCTAGCCTCGGCGCATGACCTCCTGCACGCTCGCCGACGGCCCACCGGACCTGTTGTTTCTGCTCTCCTGGTCGAGTCACGCGCTGCAGACCGAGCATGCCGCGGGGCTGGCCGAGTTGGGCATCTCGCCGCGGGCGCACTACGTGCTGGCGCAGGCCCGCACCGGCGAACTCACCCAGCGGGAGATCGGCGAGCGGTGCGGCGTGGACAAGACCACGATGGTCGTCACGCTCGACCAGTTGGAGCGGGCCGGGCTGGCCGAGCGCCGTCCCGCGCCGACGGATCGGCGGGCCCGGCTGGTCGTGGTGACACCGGCGGGGGAGCAGGTCCTGCAACGGGCGCAGCAGGTGGTCCGGCGCATCCAGGACGACCTGCTCGCGACGCTGCCCGAGCAGGACCGGGAGGCGTTCCTGCGGGCGCTGCTGGCGTTGGTGAGTGGTCCACTGGCGAACACCTCCCCGTACGCGCCGGGTGCCCGCTCCGGCTGTTAGTTCCGAGAAAGATAGTTCCGAACAAGACTATCTGCTACGGTCGTACTCGTTCGTTTCCCCTGAACGAGGAGTCCGTCATGAGCGCTACCGCCGTCACGACCCCCGCCACCTCGACCCTGCGCCGCCGCGCCCTCGGCGTCCTCGCCGCCGTCGTGGCCGCCCTGGCGATCTGGGCGATCGGCGCGCTGGCCGGAGTCGACTTCACCGTCGAGAGCCCCGGTCAACCCGCCACCGACATCGGGGCGGGCGCGATCGTCACGGTCGCCCTGGGCGCGGCCCTGCTCGGCTGGGCGGCACTGGCCCTGCTGGAGCGGTTCGCCCCGCGAGTCGCCCGGCCAGTCTGGATCTCGCTGGCCGTGGTGGTGACGATGGTGTCCCTCGTCCCCCTGCTCGGCGTCGAGGCCACCGGTGGGGCCAAACTGACCCTCGGCGCGACGCACCTGGCCGTGGCGCTCCCACTTGTCGCTCTGCTGCCGGCCCGCCGCCGCTGACCACCTCGATAAGAGGTTGACCGGGCGGTGATCATCGACTGGTGACCATCACCGCCCGGCCAACCTGGACAATCAGCGTCAGCCGACCCGACCAGCCCGACGCCATGCTGCTGCTGCGCGAGTACATGACCGAGATGGTGGTGCGCTACCATCACCGCCCGGCCCTGCCCGGCGAGGTCGACGAGGCGCTCGCCGAGATGTCCAGTGACGACCTGACCCACCCGAGCGGTGTGCTGCTGCTCGCCCACCACGACGCCGACCTGGCCGGCTGCGCCGGACTGCGCTGGCAGCCCGGCTGGGCCGAGCTGACCCGGGTGTTCGTCCGACCCGCCCATCGGGGCGCGGGTGGCGGCGCCGCGCTGCTGGCCGCCGTCGAGCAACACGCACGGCCGGCCGGCGCGGACCGGATTCGGCTCGACACCCGCGCCGACCTGGTCGAGGCCCGCGCCCTGTACGCCCGGCACGGCTACGTCGAGATCCCGGCGTACTCGCAGGGCCCCTACGCCGATCACTGGTTCGAGAAGCGGCTGCGGTGAGCGGTTGACGCCGGTCGACGGATGCGCTAAATAAGAAGAGGAAGTTGAGTCACCCCGGCTCAACTCATCACCTTCGGCCAGGAGAACCGAGGAGGCATGACCATGTTGATGCGTACCGACCCGTTCCGCGAGGTTGACCGGCTCGCCGAGCAGTTCTTCGGTACGGCAGCCCGCCCCGCGATGATGCATCTGGACGCCTACCGCGACGGCGACCACTTCTACGCGGCGTTCGACCTGCCCGGCGTCGACCCGGACACCATCGACTGCACCGTCGAGCGCAACGTGCTCACCGTCCGCGCCGAGCGTCGCCGGCCCACCGGCGACGGCGTCGAGCTGGTCGCCGCCGAACGCCCGATGGGCACCTTCACCCGGCGGCTGTTCCTGGGCGACACTCTGGACACCGACAAGCTGGAAGCCGGCTACGAGCACGGGGTGCTGACGCTGCGCATCCCGGTCGCCGAGCGCGCCAAGCCCCGCCGCGTGACCATCACCGCCAACGGCGACGGACGCCGGCAGATCAACGCATGATCACGGTGACGGGTGGGATCGGCGCGCCTGCACGCTGATCCCACCCGAGGCTGAGAGCCTTTTTCACATGGTGTTCTCCGACGCTCCGGTGCTGGCCCGCCCGTCCGCGCCACCCGCGCTGCCGAGTGGGCCGGTCGAGGTCACCGAGGCGTGGCTGCGCAACAGGCGGTTGTCCGAGCACACCCGCGACGCGTACCGGCGCGACGTCACCGGCTGGCTCACCTGGTGCGCCGGCCGTGACCTGGACCCGCTGCGGGCCACGTTCCTGCACGTCAACGACTACGCCCGCGCGTTGGAGACCACGCTCGCCGCCCGCAGCGGTCGACCGCTGACCCCGGCCACCGTGGCGCGGCGGCTCTCCGCGCTGTCCAGTTGGTACGACTTCCTGGTGAAGCTGGGCGCGGTGCCGGCCAACCCGGTCTCCGGCGCGGACCGGCCCCGCGTCGACCGGGACCACTCCGCCACCCTCGGGCTCACCCCGGAGGAGGTGGACGCCCTGCTCGGCGCCGCCGACGCGGACACCGGCCCGACCGCCCTGCGCAACCGGGCGGCCATCGCGCTCCTCGCCGACCTGGGCCTGCGCGTCGGAGAGCTGATCTCGCTGGACCTGACCGACCTCGGCACCGAACGCGGCCATCGCAGCGTGCGCTTCGTCGGCAAGGGCGGCAAGCAACGCCGCCGGGCCCTCACCCCCGGCAGCGGGTACGCCGTGGACGCCTACCTGGCCCAGCGGGCCGCCGCCACCGGCGTGCCCGTGCCACAGCTCACCGGGCCGCTGCTGGTCACCGCCAGCGGCGCCCGGCTGGACCGGCACTCGGTGTTCCGGATGGTGCGCCGGCTCGCCCGCGCCGCCGGCATCCCGGCCTGGGCGAAGCTGTCACCGCACTCACTGCGGCACGCCTTCGCCACCACGGCCCGCTCCGAGGGCGTGCCACTTGAGGACGTGCAGGACGCGATGGGCCACGCCGACCCGCGCACCACCCGCCGCTACGACCGCGACCGGCACAACCTCGACCGCGACCCGGCCTACGTGGTGTGGGCGGCCCGGTCCCGCCGCCGCGGCTGAGCGTGGACGCCCGCGACACTCGCCACGGCCGGACGTCGTACCGTGCTCGTACGGTCGACGGATGCGACATGGTCTGGAGATTTCCTGCGGCGGAGCGTCCCTCGCGGTGTCCACTCTGGTGGAGTTGGGGGAGATGGCCGAGCGCGCCGGGTGGGACGGCGTGTTCCTGGAGGACTACCTGATCCACTACGCCGGCGACGACCCGTCCACCTACGACCCCTGGCTGGTGCTCGCCGCCATCGCCGGCCGCACCGCCCGGGTGCGGCTGGGCACCACTGTCACCGCGCTGCCCCGGCGCCGCCCGGCGAAACTGGCGCGGGAGGTCCTCACCCTCGACCACCTCAGCGCCGGCCGCGCCACCGTGGCGGTCGGCGTCGGCGACCCCGCTGACCGGGGGCTGGCCGCGTTCGGCGAGCAGACCGAGGTGTCCGTGCGCGCCGCGATGCTCGACGAGGGTCTCGACCTGCTGACCGGGCTGCTCGGCGGCGAGCGGGTCAGCCATCAGGGCGCCCACTACCGGGCCGACGGGGTGGCGCTGCGACCTCCGCCGGTGCAGTCGCCCCGGGTGCCGGTCTGGGTCGGCGGCAGCATCCAGGCCGGGGCGGTGCGCCGCCGTGCGGCCCGCGCCGACGGCATCGTGCCGTACAAGCTCACCGACACCGACGGGTGGTCCGACCTCACCCCCGACGAAGTCCACGAGTTGGTGAGCGCCCTGCCAGCGACCCGCGCCGACGGTCAACCGTTCGACGTGGCGATCGGCGGCCGACGGCGCCGATCCGACGAACGCGCCGAACGCGTGTACCTCGGTGAGCTCGCGGCGGCCGGCGCCACCTGGTGGCTGGAGTTCATCCCGGCCGACGACCCGGCGACGATGCGCGCCGCCGTCGCCCGAGGCCCCCTGCGCTGACCCTCGCGATCGGTCACGGGGCGGCGAGTGTCCAGAGCGTCACCCGGGCAGTGCCGTCGCGGCAGAGGAGAGCGCTGCCGACCCACCGGCAGTCGGTCAGCCCCGCCGGAAGCACCGCCGACACCCGATGCCCGTCGCGCCCCACCGTCGCGACCAGGGAACGTTTCCCGTCCGCCGCCATCCCCAGCACCACCAGGGGTTCCGTGGGCACCCGTGGGCCCGGCACCGTGCGCCAGCGCGCCCCGGCCGGCCACGTCCAGCGCCGCGCCCCGGTGCCCGCGTCGATGGCCCAGCGGCCCTGCTCGTCCTGCCCGCAGATCAGACCCTGGCAGGGCCGCAGGGTCAGCTCACCCGGCTCGACCGGCAGCCGCCAACGCGGTGCCAGGGCGGGCAGGTCGTACCCGGTCAGCGCCGGCCCACTGCCGCTCGGGTGGCGCAGCACCAGGTGCTCGCCGACGACCTGGGGGTTGTCCGGGCCGTAGTCGGCAGGCGGAAGCCGCCCACGCCCACGCTCCGTGCCGTCGCGGGCGTCGAGCAGCCGGGCCAGCCCGTCGTCCTGCACCAGCAGCAACCGCCCGGGCAGCGCCCGCAGCACCGCCGTGGAGGGCACCGGGACCGACCACCGGGTCGCGCCGGTCGCCGGATCGACACCGTGCACCGTGCCCTCGACCCGCCGTCCCGGCGCGGAGGCACTGCGCACCTCGCTCACCGCGACCGGCGCGTCTCCGGCCGCGACCACCCGCTCGGGTCGCCGCCACACCGGCTCGCCGCTCCGCATCGACCGCGCGGTGGTCACCCTCGCCCCGCTCGTCTGGTCGCGTTCGACCAGCAGCAGCAGCTCGCCGGCGACCTCGGCGAACCACCCGGCGGCCCACGGCACGGTGACCCGCCACCGGTGCGGGCCGTTCGGCGCGGCCGAGTCGTAGGCACTCAGCGTCGGCGGGTTCGCGTCGGGGTCGACGACCAGCAGCAGCGGCCCCGCCCCGAGCACTGTCGCCCCGGCGGGCACCGCCGGGCCGACCTGGGGCGTCAGGTACGCGGGCCCGGCCGCGCCGCCGAGCAGGGCGCACGCCACCAGCAGCAGCGCCACCCGCCAACGGCGGGACACCTGCGGCGGCGGCCGACGCTCGTCCCGGGGTGCGCCCCGGTCGTCACCCAGCTCGATCAGCACCGACATGGGCGCCTGCCCGCGCGCTCGCCTCGGCCGCTCAGCAGAGCAGATCCAGGTGGTGGTGGGCGTCCTCGGCGATCTCCTCGTGCCGCAGCCAGCGCCGCGCCCACAGCCGGGCCGCCAACTCCGCCTGCTCGTCACCCCACGCGGCGTGCTCGACGAGCAACGCGGTGGTCAGCGCGTACGCCAGGCGCAGCGCCAGACCACGGGCACCGGCCTGCACCGCCGCGGCACTCGGCTCGGCGGTGACCGAGGTGATGGTGTCGCCCAACCGCGCGGCGGCGGCAGCCAGGGTGTCGGCAAGCGTCGGCGACAGCGGTCGGGCCAGGTCTACCGCGGCGGCGAGCCGGGCCAGCACCGGCGTCCCGGCGTCCTCCCGGGTCAACGCGCGCAGCACGTCCAGGGCCAGCACGTTCGTGGTGCCCTCCCAGATCGGCAGCACCTGCGCGTCGCGCAGCAGCCTTGGCACGCCGGTGTCCTCCACGTAACCGGCCCCGCCGAAACTCTCCACGTACTCACTGGCGGAGCTGACGGCCAGCTTCCCGGTGGCGAGCTTCGCCAGCGGCGCCACGATCCGCAGCTCCGCCGCCGCCGCCGGGTCGGCACCGACCTCGACCCGCCCCAGCAGGGCGAACGCGTGCCCGGCGAGGGCGAACGCGCCCGCCGCGTCGACCGCGAGGGTGCCCAGGGTGGCCCGGTGCAGCGGCGAGGACACCAACGGCCCGCCCGCGACATGCCGCACCTCGGCGTACGCGCGCGCGTAGTCCAGCCCGCGGCGCATCCCCCCGGCCGCCGCGGCGGCGTTGTGCACCCGGGTCACCACCACCAGCGTCATCGCCCGGACCAGGCCGGGCACCGCCGGATCACCGAGCGGGAGCGCGTACGCGTCGTGCAGCCCGATCTCGGCGGTGGGCAGCGCGCGGGTGCCGAGCTTGTCCTTGAGGCGGTGCACTGTGACACCCGGTGCGGGCGCGCCCGGTGCCCCACCGTTGCTCAACGGCGAGTCGACCGCGTAGCGGGGAACCAGGAACGGCGCGAGCACCCGGCTGCCGCGCCCGGCGTCCTCCGGCCGGGCCAGCGCCACGGCCATCGCCGCGTCGGCGGCCGAGCAGAACCACTTCTCCCCGGTCAGCCGCCAGGACCCATCCGCCGCCGGTCGACCGATGGTGCTCGACCGGCCCAGGTCGGAGCCGCCCTGCGACTCGGTCATCCACTGCCCGCTGGTGATCGCCGTCGCCGGGTCCGTGGAGATCAGCCGGGGCAGCCACGCGTCGCGGACCCCGGCGTCCACGTCGGGCATGCTGAGCAGCGCCGCCGCCCCGTCGGCCATCGCCACCGGGCAGGAAAAGGTCGCCGACTCCGGCCCGTACAGGTGCAGCAGGGCGTGTTGCACGACCCGCGCGGCGGCACCCCAGGTGCCGCGCGCGTCCGTCAGGTACGGCAGCGCGACCACGGCGTGCCGGGCCGCGGCGGCGCGCTGCGCCTGCCAGCCGGTGGAGGTGTCGATCCGGTCGATCCGAGCGCCCCACGGGTCGTAGCGGACCAGCGTCGGCGGGTGCGCCTCCGCGTCGGCGTGCGCCGCGCGCAGCGGCCCGGTGACGTCGGCGGCCAGGTCGGCGAGGCGTCCCTTCGCATCGGCGTGCCCACCCGGGCCCAGGTGGCGTTCCAGCCAGGACCGCAGCAGGCCGTCACCGGCGTACGGGTCGACGGGAGGTGGTACCGGCTGCACGAAGCGGCTCATCGATCGACTCCTGGCACTGCTCGGGGGTGTGCGCCGACGGTAGACGATCCGCCGCCGATCCGAACAGGGCAGTCCCACCCAGCCAGGCACCGCCGATTTTCGGCTTGTCGCACTTCAGCGCGATCGTGTTCTCTACGGTCGGTAGTCGTGGGTGCCGGCCAGCCGTGGAGCCGACCGGCCCGGCGCAACCGCCCGATGCGCACCGGGCTGGCGTTCGCCGGGTTCGGTGTGGCGCTGTGCTGCGTCGGGGTGGCCGGGCTGGCCGCGTGGAACCTGCAGACCGTCCGTCAGGCCGCCGGCCCGATCCGGGAAACCGCCGACGACTTCCTCAGCGAGGTGGCCCTGGGCGACAGCGACCAGGCCTACGAACGGCTCTGCGCGGACGCGCGCAGCCGGTGGAGCGCGATCGGCTTCACCAGTTGGGTGCGCACGCCGCCGATGGTCACCGACTACGAGATCACCGACGTGTCGGTCGCCACCCGCGGCGGACGACCGCACGGCACGGTGACCGTGAAGGTGACCCGTGCCGGCGGGCTCAGCGAGGAACGACGCCTACCGGTGGTCCGCGAGAGCGGGGACTGGCGGGTGTGCGGTGACCCCTTCTGAGCCGCCGGTCGTTCGGCCGAAGCGGCCCTGGTTGCTACGCGAGCGTCGGGGCGTGGAGCCGACCACGTCGATGGAGCTCTTCTTCGACCTGGTCTTCATCTTCACCACCACCCAGTTGGCGCACTACCTGATCGCGCACCCGGACTGGCGCGGCGCCGCACGCACCGCGCTCCTGCTGGCGCTTGTCTGGTTCGTCTGGATCTACACCGCCTGGGGGACGAACTGGCTGCGGCCCGACCAGGCGCCGGTGCGGGCGCTGCTGATCGCGCTGATGCTGGGCAGCATGCTGCTCTCGGCGGCGATCCCCGAGGCGTTCGCCGGCGCCGGGCTGGTCTTCGCGCTGGTCTACGTGACAGTGCAGATGGGCCGCACCGTGTTCGGGCTGTGGGCGGTGCAGGGCCAGCCGTGGCTGATCGACGGGTTTCGGAAGACGTTGCTGTGGTTCGTCGCGACGTCACTGCTCGTGGTGCTCGGCGCCGTGATCGGCGGAGCCTTCCAGGAGGCGCTGTGGGCGGCGGCGATCGTGATCGAGGTGATCGGCCTGCAGACCGGGTTCCCGGTGCCCGGTCTGGGCCGGAGTCCCGCCGAGCGGTGGATGGTGGAGGGCGGGCATCTCGCCGAGCGGTGCCAGGCGTTCATCCTCATCGCCCTGGGTGAGTCGATCCTGGTCACTGGGAGCACACTCGCGCAGCACCTGGACCTGACGATGTCCGGGGCGTTCCTGCTGGCGTTCGCCGGTTCGGTGGCGCTGTGGTGGGTGTACTTCGCCCGGTCCGCCCCGGCGGCGGCGGAGGTCATCGCGCGCGCCGGTGAGCGTACCGGCGCGTTGGGCCGGCTGGCGTTCAACTACCTGCACCCCGTGATGGTCGCCGGGATCATCGTCACCTCGGCGGGCGACGAGCAGCTCCTGCGCGAACCCGGCGCCCCCGCCACCACGGCCGGCGCGCTGTTCACCCTGGGTGGCCCGGCGTTGTTCCTCGCCGGGCACGCCGCCTACAAGGCGGTGCTGTGGCGGATCCTGCCGACCAGTCGGATCACCGCCGTGCTGGTGCTGCTGGCGCTGGTGCCGGCCTGTGTGGGGCTGGGAGCGCCCGTCGCGGTGTGCGCCGCGCTGGCGTTGGCGGCAACCGTCGCCGTCATCGTGACCGACCGGTTGCGGGCCCAGCGCGCTCAGTCGCGGGGCCCGAGGTCGCCGCTGCGGTAGTGCCGGCGGCAGAGCACCTGGTAGCGCACCTCGGCGGTGTCGACGGTGTCGCCGATGACGACCTGCGCGCCCTCGCGGACCACCCGCCCGTCGACGACGCGGGCGTTGAGCAGCCCCTCCCGGCCGCACCAGCAGAGCACCTCGACCTGGATGCGGGCCACCTCGTCGGCCAACTCGAAGAGGCGTTGAGCGGCGGGGAACAGGCAGGACCGGAAGTCGGTCGCCAGACCGAACGCGAACACGTCGACGTCGTAGCTGTCGACCAGCTCGGCCATCTGCTCGACGTGCTCGACGGTGTAGAAGCACGCCTCGTCGCAGATCAGGTAGTCCACGCGTACCCCGTCGGCCCACCGGCCGCGGACCAGGGCCCGCAGGTCCAGGTCGTCGGTGACCTCGATGGCCTCGTGAGCCAGGCCGATGCGGGTGGTGACCTGCGGGCCCAGCGACCGGTCGATGCGGGTGGTGACCAGCCCGCGCCGACCCTGCCGGGCGTGGTTGTAGTTCATCTGCAACGCCATCGTCGACTTGCCGCAGTCCATCGGCCCCCAGAAGAACTTCAACGCCGCGGCGTGCACCGGACGCCCGTCGAGCCCGCGCGCGGCCGCGCACCCGGCCGGTGCGTGCGGCTGGCCGGGGAACGGGTGAGCCAGGCAGGTCGGAGCGGTGGCGGCGTCGTCTGTCACGGTCGGGCAGCCTAGCCGATCGACCGAGGCTGATCTGCCGCGCGCGGGACGCGTGCTCAGAGCACCCGGGGCGGGGTGTTGCCGGCGGCGACGATGGCGCGGCGGATCGGCACGGCGGCCAGGAGCAGGAAGCCGACCACGAAGAAGATCAGCAGTGAGACCAGGCCCACCCGGTAGGAGGCGGTGAGTTGGAACACCAGGCCGAAGGCGAGCGGGCCGAGCCAGCTCGTGCCCTTGTCGCTGATCTCGTAGAAGCCGTAGTACTCGCCTTCCTTTCCGACCGGGATGAGCTGGCTGAACAACGAGCGGCTCAACGCCTGGCTGCCGCCGAGGACCAGGCCGATGCCCGCGCCGAGGATCATGAACGGCACCGGCGCCTCGGCGGGCAGCCGGAACGCGGCGATGATCACAGCGGTCCAGAGCACCAGGCTGAGCAGCACGGTCTTCCACGCGCCGATGCGCCTGGCCAGCGCTCCGAGGCTCAGCGCGCCGCCGAAGGCGAGGAACTGCACCAGCAGGATCGTGATGATCAGGGTGCTCTGCTCCAGGCGCAGCTCCTCGGTGCCGTACTGGCTGGCCAGGGTGATGACGGTCTGGATGCCGTCGTTGTAGACCAGGAAGGCGAGCAGGAAGAACAACGTCAACGGGTACGCCTTGATCTCGCGCATGGTGCGGCCGAGTTGCCGGAACCCGTCGGTGACCACGTTGCCGCCCCCACCGGCCAGGGCCGCGGCGGTGGGGTGCTCGCGCATCCAGCGCAGCGGCACCAGCGTGAACACCGCCCACCACACCCCGGCCGACACGATCGACCAGCGGGCCAGGTCCAGGGTGCGCTGCGGATTGTCCGCCTCGTCGAGCAGGGTGATCGCGACGAGGTTGAGCGCCAGCAGCAGACCGCCGCCGAGGTAGCCGATCGCCCAGCCGCGGCTGGAGATGCCGTCGCGTTCGTCGGGGCCGCCGAGCTGCGGCAGGAACGAGTGGTACACCACGACCGCCGCGCCGAAGGAGATGTTGGCGACCAGGAACAACGCCCCGCCGAGCAGGTAGCGGTCGCCGGTGACGAAGGCCATCGCGATGGTCGCGCCGGCACCGGTGAACGCCGCCGCGCCGAGCAGCCGCTTCTTGTGCGCCGACCGGTCGGCGATCGCCCCGATGACCGGCAGCACGAACACGGTGAGGAACACCGACAGCGAGATCAGGTACGGGTAGTAGGAGCCGGCCGCGACCCGGATGCCCAGCGGGTGCACGTACCCGTCGCAGGTGTCCGCGCCCAGCTCGCAGCCGGCGGCCAGCTCGGCGACGGTGGTCAGGAACGGGCCGAGGAACACGGTGATCACTGTGGTCTGGAACGCGGAGTTGGCCCAGTCGTAGATGTACCAGCCTCTGCGCTCGCGGCGGGTGCTCGCCGGGGGCGGGGTGTCGTCCACCGTGGGGGTCACGGTCTCGGCCATCCGGGGGTCCTTCGACGGATCAGGCGGCCCAGTGGCCGCGGCTGCGGTAGACGTCGCGCAGCACGCCGACGTGATCGGTCATGATGCCATCCACACCGAGATCCAGTAAGTCGTGCATCTGGGCGGGTTGGTCGATCGTCCAGACGTGCACCTGAAGGCCGAGCCGGTGGCAGTAGTCGAGGAACCGGCGGTCCACCACCGGCACCCGCCCGTAGCGCGGTGGCACCTGCGCGGCGACCACCGACGGAGGCAGCCGCAGCGGCCGACCGTGCAGGGAGGCGAGCCGCAGCCGGGCGACCCCCCGCATACCCAGGCTGGTGGCGACCCGACCGTCGGTGAGCGCGCGCAGGCGGGTCAGGCGGGCGTCGCTGAACGACGCGAGCAGCACCCGGTCGGCGGCGCCGACCCGGGTCACTGTCGCGACCGTCGGTTCGACACCGCCGTCGGCCTTCACGTCGATGTTGAAGCGGACCTGCGGCCAGGCGCCCAACACCTCGTCGAGCCGGGGTACGACGGCAGCGCCGCCGACGCGTACCGAGGCGAGATCGGCCCAGCTCAGCTCGGCGATGCGCCCCGCCTCACCGGTGACCCGGTGCAACGTCGGGTCGTGGAAGATCACCGCCACGCCGTCGGCGGTGGCGTGCACGTCGGTCTCCACGTACCGGTAGCCCAGCCCGATGGCCCGGGCGAACGCCTCGGTGGTGTTCTCGTCACCCTCGGCCGCGCCGCCACGGTGGGCGAACGCCAGCGGCGCGGGCGCGTCGAGGTAGCCGAATCGGGTCAACACGCGACGCAGTATGCCCGCTGCTGGTGGACCCCGGATGGCCTGCCGGCGACATTCGTCCTTCGACGCCGGTCAGGCCAACCAGCCGCCGGTCAGCCGGGCCACCGCGGAGCCGTCGAGGTCGGCGAGCTTGACGCCGACGAACTGCCGCGCGGCGTCGGAGGTCTGCACCCGCACCGGCGGCGTCGGGTCCACAAGCGTCGCCGCGACGACCGACGCGGCGTCGGCGGAGGACTGCGCGGCGGCGAACGCCTGCCCGGTGCGGGCCAGGTACGCCCGCAGCGCCGGCCCGTACACCCCGGCGGCTTCGGCGGCGGCGTCGGGATCGATGCCGATGGTGGCGACGAACTCGCTGGCCACCGCGCCCGGCTCGATGACGGTGACCCGCACGCCGGTGGTGGCGGCGAGCGGGGCGAGGGCTTCCAGGTACCCCTCGACGGCGAACTTCGCGGCGCAGTACGCCTCGTTGAACGGCTGCCCGACGATCCCACCGACGCTGGAGACCGTGATCAGGCGACCTCGGCTGGCCCTCAGATGCGGCAGGGCGGCCCGGCTGACGTGCAGCACACCGAAGAAGTTGACCTCCATCACGGCCCTGATGTCGTCGACGCTGTCCTGTTCCAGGGTGCCGATGTGCCCGGCTCCGGCGTTGTTGACGACCGCGTCGAGCCGCCCGTACGTGTCGATCACCTCGTCGACGCAGGCGCTCACCGAGTCGGGGTCGGTGACGTCGAGGCGGCGTACGTCGATCAGGTCGGCGACCCCGGCGGTGCCGGCGGCGGCGCGCAGCCGATCGGCGCGGCCGACGTCGCGCATGGTGGCGACCGTCCGCCAGCCGGCGCGGGCGCAGCCGAGCGCGGTCTCCAGGCCGATGCCGGTGGACGTGCCGGTGATCAGCACCGTCTGCTCGCTCATGAGCTCCTGCCTTCGTGCCGGGCGGGGTTTCGATCGCGTGCCAGCCGCCCGGCACGCACGTGACCTCTGGTGAACGTCACCGCATGGTACGGCCGGGGCGGGCGTCGGGTGTCGGGAAGCCCGATGCCCGCCCCGCCCCGGCTCGTCGCGTTCGCACAGTGAGCGCCCGCGATGGCGTACGCCACGTCGATGGCTCTGGCTGACGGGTGTGGGCGGTGCCGCCGCTGACCGTCAGCCGCAGATCAGGTCGTCGAGCAGTGTCATCTGCCGCTGGATGACCGCCACCGCCGGGCCCGGGTCGGCCAGCTCGGTGGCCAGGTACAGAACCGTCGAGCGGCGCCCGTCCGGGCTGACCGCGGCGAGGGTGCTCATCCCGGGCATGGAGCCGACGTGCGCCCAGGAGCCGCCGCACCGGTTGGGTATCCACATGATGCCCAGCCCGTAGCGGATGCCCGGCCGGATCCCCTGGAATCCGTCGGCCAGCACGGTCTGGCGCAGTTCGGCCAGTTGCGTGGGTCGCAGCAGTTCGCCGCGGCCGACCGCCTGCCAGAAGCGGGTCAGGTCGGTGGGGGTGCTGACCAGGCCGCCGGCCGAGGCCGTCACTGTCGGGTTGAACACGGTCGTGTCGACCATCGGCCCGTCGGGTGCGAACTGCCGGTACCCGTTGGCGTGCGGGCGGGGCAGGGTCGGCAGGTCACCCGGGTAGAACGTGTGGGTCAGGCGCAGCGGCAGCAGGATCCGGGAGCGCACCTCGGTGTGCCACAGGTGTCCGGTGACGCGTTCGATGAGCATCCCGGCCAGCAGGTAGTTGGTGTTCGAGTAGCTCCAGCCGGTGCCGGCGACGAACAGCGGCGAGTGCCGCATCGCGGTCGCCACCTGCTGCGCCTCCGTGTAGTGGTCGAAGCGGTGCGCCAGGAACTCGTCGGCCGACTGCAGGGCGGCGAGGTCGCCGGTGGGGTCGTAGAGGCCGCTGGTGTGCTGTAGGAGTTGGCGGACACTGACGTTTCGGCCGTCGTTGCCGTTGCCGGTGACGACGCCGGGCAGCCAGCGTTCGATCGGGTCGTCCAACCGGAGCCGGCCCTCGCCGACGAGTTGGAGCAGCACCACCGACACGAACGTCTTGGTGGTGCTGCCGATGCGGAAGTACCCGTCGGTCGGCACCGGCGCGCCGGTGTCCAGGTCGGCCACGCCGCTGCGCGCCGCGGTCACCTGGCCCCCGTCGCGGACCAGGCCCTGCGTCCCGGACACGCCCAGGTCGTGCAGGTCGTCGAGGCCCTCCTGGAGCACCGTGACCGTGGACCGGTGATCCGGGGTGGGCGGCGCGGCCGACCCGGCCGCCGGGCCGACGATGGTGGACAGCACCGCCGCCACTGTCGCGGCCGCCACGACGCCGCGCCAGCGCACCGCCTTCCGTACTGCGAAAACCACACTCACCTCAAGGCTCCCTTCGGAACAACAATGTGCCCAAACGGTACGAAGAGCCTCGATGTCCGCACCAACCGGAAAACCCCAGATTCGACGTGGGGGTTAGCCCCCAGCACCACCGCTGCGCGGCGCCGACCTACGAACTCAGGTAACGCAGGACCGCGAGGACACGCCGGTTGTCGGCCTCGTCCGGGGGCAACCCCAGCTTGTCGAAGATGCTCGCGACGTGCTTCTCCACGGTTCCGCCGGTCACCACGAGCGCGTCGGCGACACCGGCGTTCGAGCGCCCCTCCGCCATCAGCGCGAGCACGTGGCGTTCGCGTGGGGTCAGCGCCGCCACGCCGCCGGCGCGTCGGCTGACGCGCAGAAGCTGACCGACGACCTCCGGGTCGAGCGCCATGCCGCCCGTGGCGACCCGTTGGAGCGCGTCGGCGAACTCCGCGACGTCGGCCACCCGTTCCTTCAGCAGGTACCCGACGCCCGCCGCGTTGCCTTCCAGCAGCCGGGCCGTGTACCTGGTCTCGATGTACTGCGACAGCACCAGCACGCCCGTGCGGGGGTGCTGGCGGCGGATCTCCAGTGCGGCGCGCAGCCCTTCGTCGGTGTGCGTGGGCGGCATCCGGATGTCGGCCACCACGACGTCGGGCTGGTGCTCGGTCACCGCGGCCAGCAGCAGGTCGCCGTCGCCCACGGCGGCGCACACCTGGTGGCCGTGGTCCTCGATCAGGCGGGCGAGCCCCGCCCGGAACAGGGCGGCGTCCTCGGCGATCACCACGCGCACACTCATGCGCGCAACGGAAGCTCGACGGTGACCGTCGTCGGGCCACCGGGCGGGCTCGCGATGGTCAGCGTGCCGTCGACCACGGCGACCCGTTGCGCCAGCCCGGACAGGCCGGTGCCCCGGGTCGGGTCGACGCCGCCCGTGCCGTCGTCGGCGACGCTGAGCCGCAGCACTCCGCGGCCGCCGGCCACCCGGACGGCGATGGTGTTCGCGTAGCTGTGCTTGGCGGCGTTGGCCAGCAGTTCGGCGGCGCAGAAGTACGCGATGGTCTCGATCGCGGGGGTGGGCCGGACCGGGATGCCGATCTCCAGCTCGACCGGGATCGCACTGTCGGCGGCCAGCGAGGCGAGGGCGTCGGCCAGCCCGTTGTCGAGCACCGGCGGGTGGATCCCGCGGGTCAGACTGCGCAGTTCGCCCAGCGCGTCCTTCGCGCCGCGCAGCGCGGCGTCGACCAACTCACGCACGGCGGCGGCGTCCGCGACCTCGTCGCCGTCGCCGAGTTTGCGGCGGGCCATGCCGAGGTTCATGGCCAGCGTGGCCAGCCGGATCTGCGCGCCGTCGTGCAGGTCGCGTTCGAGCCGGCGCAGCAGGGCGGCGGAGTCGTCCACGGCCGACGCCCGGCTCACCTCCAGCTCGTGGACCCGCTGCGCCAGCCGCCCCGGCCCGAGCAGACCTCGGATCAGCCAGGCGTCGGCGGACGTGACGGCTCTGGTCACCCACGGCGCGGCCAGCAGCATCGCCGCCCCCGCCGCGGCGGCGGCGAACGTGCCGCCGAGGGTCGCGACGCGGAACGTGCCGTCGCCGAACAACCCGAACGGCGTGAACACCGGCACCGGGTCCAGCCGGACCCCCGGCGGGTGGTTGCGGAAGGCCCCCCACAGCAGCGGGTAGCTCAGGTTGACCAGCCCGCCGACCCAGAAGAACACGGCGTACAGCTCGATCAGGCTGGCCGGCAGCTTGGCCAGCAGATACCCGACGACCCGCCAACCGGCCCCGTCGCGGGAGCCGGGCCAGGCCCGACCGGCGCGCCGGGGACGCGCCGGCGGCGGCGCCGCGACCCGGACCCCGAGCAGCCGGGCCGCGAGCATGCGGTGCAGGGCGCCGAGCCGCCGAGCCGCCGTCGTCGACACCAGCAGTACGAGCAGCAGTCCCACGCCGACAACGGCGACGGCCACGTCGCTCGGGGCGGGGTTGCCCCGCCCGCCGTTGCTGACCCACCAGCTCAGGTCCACGGCGACGACGAGGAGAGCCACCGGGTTGAGCACGATGAACGGCAGCCCGGCGAGGCAGAACACCAGCTCGCGGCCCGCGCGCCTGTCAAACGGGGCCACGACCGCCGGGTGGGCGGCCCGCCACGAGCGGCTGCCCCGCCTCAGCTCGCCCGGCGGCGGGCTCGCGGTCGGCGTGCGCACCGGAGGGCCCATGCCGTCATCATCCTCCCTGCCCATCCCGCTGTGCGCTCACGCGTCCCGCTTGGCCAGCAGCCAACCGCCGACGGTCAGCGCGAGCACGGCGTACAGGAACAGCACGCCCAGCCCGGCCCACGCGGACAGGAAATCCGGGCAGGCTGCGGCGTCCGTGCCGCAGGTCACCGGCCGGGTCGTGCTCAGGGAGTTCTCCACGATCAGGATCGGCATGTACGACGCCACGCCGTGGGCGACGAAGCCGATGAACTGCGCGACGACGTACACGCCGGCCACCAGCACCCCGACGGCGGCCGCGCTGTGCCGGATGATCGCGCCCAGGCCCAGGCCGAGCAGTCCGATCAGGCAGAAGCCCGCCCCGGTCACCGCGACCGCCCTGAGTACGCCGGGTTGGTCGAGCGTGGGTGCCACGACGCCGTGGCGCAGCGTGGCCCGCACGGCGATGAACGCGACGAACGAGGCGGCCTCCCCGACGATCAGGGTCACCGTCGCGAACACCGCTGCCTTCGCCACCAGCACCAGGGGACGCCGCGGCACGGCGGTCAGCGTGGCCCGGATCGTTCCCGAGCTGTATTCGCTGGTCATGGTCAGCACGCCCAGTACACCGGTCAGCAGCAGGCCGGGGACCACCCCGGCGAGCGCGTTGTTCGTCACGTCCCCGGTGGCGCTGCGGGTGTTCAGGCCCACGGCGATCCCGATCCCGACGGTCCCGACGACAGTGACGAGCAGGGTCCACCAGGTCGACCGCAGGCTGCCCAGCTTGATCCATTCCATCCGGGCCGCCTGCGCCAGCCCGTGGCGGCCGTTGGGCACCCGGGTTTGCGCGGTCGTGGTCATGACGTCGCCTCCTTCGCCTGGTTGCCCTGGTACTCGACCGCTGTGCTGGTGAGCTGGAAGAACGCGTCCTCCAGCGATGCCGAGCCGGCCGACAGGTCGGCGACCGTGGTGTCCGCGAGCAGCCGCCCCCGGCCGATCACCACCAGCCGCTCGGCGGTCACCGCCATCTCGCTGATCAGGTGGCTGGACACGAACACGGTGCGGCCCTGCGCGGCCAGCGACTTCAGCAGGTCGCGAATCCAGCGGACCCCCTCGGGGTCCAGCCCGTTCACCGGCTCGTCGAGCAGCAGCACCGCCGGATCACCCAGCAACGCCGAGGCGACGCCCAGGCGCTGGCCCATCCCGAGGGAGAACTTCCCGGCCCGCCGCCCGGCCACGCTGGTCAGGCCGACCAGGTCGAGCACCTCGTCGACCCTGGCCCGTGGGATCGCGTTGCTGGCGGCCAGCGCGCTCAGGTGGGCGCGTGCGCTGCGGCCCGGGTGGAACGCCCTGGCTTCGAGGAGCGCGCCGACCTCCCGCAGCGGCCAGCGCAACTCGCGGTAGCGGCGACCGCCGATGCGCACCTGACCGGCGTCGCACCGGTCCAGGCCGAGGATCAGCCGCATCGTGGTGGACTTGCCCGACCCGTTCGGGCCGAGGAAGCCGGTGACGCTGCCCGGGCGTACGTCGAAGCTGAGGGCGTCGACCGCGACCATCGGTCCGTATCGCCTGGTGAGGTTGCGGGCCTCGATCACCCGATCTCCTTCCGTCGTGGTGGCTACGGAAGATCACGCTAGGCGCGCGGTTGTCCGGGCAGGAGCCGGCTGACGGCCGTCTTCGGCTGGGGGATTTCCCCCAGAGCGGCCGGTGGTCGACGCGGTTTTTCGGAACCGGTGTCGATCTCAGCGGGGGTCGCGGCGGTGGATGCGGCTGAGATCGCTCGGGCGGCTGGGGTCGACGTGGCGGGGCAGGTCCGGTTCGTCGGGGCGCAGCGGGGCGAGGGTGTCGGTGAGCGCGTCGATGATCCGGTCGGTGGCGCGGCGGGCGGCGCCGGGTGTGGTGGCGGTGGTCTCGCCGAGGTCGACGGGCGCGCCGAGGTGCACCCGGATCACCGGGCGGTGCCGCAGCGCGTGGGCGATGCCGCGCAGCATCCCGCGGGGCGCGTGGTAGGGCAGCACCTCGTGGGCGCCCCACTGGGCGATCGGCACGACCGGGGCACCGCAGGTCAGGGCGAGTCGGGCGGCGCCGGTCTTGCCGCGTTCGGGCCACATGCCGGGGTCCAGCCCGATGCGCCCCTCGGGGTAGATGAGGATGACCGACCCGCTGGCGACGGCGTCCGCGGCGTCGTCGAGTGCCCGGTGGACGGCGCTGGTGCCCCGGTCGACCCGGATGTGACCGGCGTGGCGCATGGCGGCGCCGAGCACGGGCACGCGGAACAGCCCGGCGGTCGCCATGATCCGGGGGGCGATGCCGCGGGTCTGGCAGGCGGCGGCCAGCACCAGCGGGTCGAACGGGCTGATGTGGTTGGCGGCCAGCACCAGCGGGCCGCGGCGCAGGTGCTCCGGGACGTCGCCGGTGACCTCGAGGCGGGCGAGCAGACCGACCAGGGCGCGGGTCAGCAGCAGGGCGGCCCGCCAGATCAGTGGCGGTTGCCAGGGGGAGTGTGCGGTGTCCATCAGCGCGCCATCGTCGCACGGGTCGGGGTGGCCGCGAGGCCGGGTCGGGGTGATCAGGGTCATGGGTCCCGGGTGGGTTCGGGTCGTCCACCCCTCTACGACGAGCAGTAGTATTTACTACGTCTCGTAGTATGAGTAGCTGGGGGTTTCAGGTGGACGCGTTGGACGTTGCCCGCTGGCAGTTCGGTGTCACCACCGTCTACCACTTCCTCTTCGTACCGCTGACCATCGGCCTGTCCGTGCTGGTGGCCATCCTGCAGACCATGTGGCACCGCACCGGCAACGAGCGCTACCTGAAACTCACCAAGTTCTACGGCAAGCTCTTCCTGATCAACTTCGCGATGGGCGTGGTCACCGGCATCGTGCAGGAGTTCCAGTTCGGCATGAACTGGAGCGACTACTCCCGCTTCGTCGGCGACATCTTCGGCGCGCCCCTGGCCATCGAGGCGCTCGTCGCGTTCTTCCTCGAATCCACGTTCATCGGCCTGTGGATCTTCGGTTGGGACCGGCTGCCCAAACGAGCCCACCTGGCCAGCATCTGGGCCGCCGCGATCGGCACGAACCTGTCCGCGTACTTCATCCTCGCGGCGAACTCGTTCATGCAGAACCCGGTCGGCTACCGGATCAACCCGGACACCGGGCGGGCCGAGCTGACCGACTTCCCGGCCGTGCTGACCAACAAGGTCGCCCTGATCACCTTCCCGCACACGCTGGCCGGCTCGTTCCTGGTCGCCGGGTCGCTGATCGTCGCGGTCGGCCTGTGGCACGTCATCCGCAACCGCGACTCCGCCGACACCGGCGCGTACCGCTTCGCCACGAAGTTCGGCTCGTGGGTGGTCCTGGTCGCCTCCGCCGCCGTGCTGTTCACCGGCGACATCCAAGGCAAGATCATGACGGACGTGCAGCCGATGAAGATGGCCGCCGCCGAGGGCCTCTACACCACCGAGAGCCCCGCCTCGTTCTCGGTGCTCACCATCGGCAGCCTCGACGGCAGCCGCGAGGTGTTCGCCCTCAAGATCCCGTACCTGCTGTCGTACCTGGGCACCGGCGACCCGCACGGCACCGTGCACGGCATCAACGACCTGCAGGCCCAGTACGCCACCCAGTACGGCGCGGGCAGCTACACCCCGATCATCCCGGTCACCTACTGGAGCTTCCGCTTCATGGTCGCCTTCGGGATGGCGGCCGGCGCCATCGCCCTGCTGGTCCTGTGGAGCCAGCGCAAGGGCCGCACCCCCAGCAGCAAGTGGCTGCTGCGTGCCGGGCTGGCCATGCCGGTGCTGCCGTTGTTGGCCAACTCCTTCGGCTGGATCTTCACCGAGATGGGCCGCCAGCCGTGGATCGTCTTCGGCGAGATGCTCACCCGCAACGGGGTGTCGCGCAGCGTCTCGCTGGCCGAGGTGCTCACCTCGTTCACCGCCTTCACGCTCATCTACGCCACCCTCGCCGTGATCGAGGTGAAGCTGCTGCTGCGCTACGCCAAGGCCGGCGTGCCCGACGTCAGCGACGAGCACCCCATCGACGACACCCACGACGACGCCGAGCGCCCGCTCGCCTTCGCCTACTGACCCCCGGAGCCCATCGTGGAACTGACCACCATCTGGTTTCTCCTCGTCGCCGTGCTGTTCACCGGGTACTTCATCCTGGAGGGCTTCGACTTCGGCGTCGGCATGCTGCTGCCCGTCCTGGGCCGCGACGACCGCGAGCGCCGCGTTCTGATCAACACCATCGGCCCGGTCTGGGACGGCAACGAGGTGTGGCTGATCACCGCCGGTGGGGCCATGTTCGCCGCGTTCCCCGAGTGGTACGCCACCCTGTTCTCCGGGTTCTACCTGCCGCTGCTGCTGATCCTGCTGGCCCTGATCGCCCGGGGTGTCGCCTTCGAGTACCGGCACAAGCGCCCGGAGGCGTCCTGGAAGCGCCGCTGGGACACGGCGATCGTGGTGGGCTCACTGGTGCCGGCGATCCTGTGGGGCGTCGCCTTCGCCAACATCCTGCGCGGGGTGCCGCTGGACGCCGACCACGAGTACGTCGGCGGTCTGGTGGACCTGCTCAACCCGTACGCCCTGCTCGGTGGCGCGACCACCCTCGCGCTGTTCCTCACCCACGGCGCGGTGTTCCTCGCCCTGAAGACCACAGGCGACATCCGCGAGCGGGCCCGGGCGCTCGCGGTGCGCGTGGGCGTCGGCGCCGCCGTGCTCGCGGTCGCCTTCCTGACCTGGACGTTGAGCATCCGTTCCAGCGCGGCGGCCGTCGTGCTCGCCGTCGGCGCTGCCCTCGCCCTGCTCGGTGGCCTGGCCGCCGCCCGGGTACGCCGGGAGGGCTGGGCGTTCACCGGCACCGCCGTGGCGATCGGCCTGGCCGTGGCGACCCTGTTCGCGGCGTTGTTCCCGAACGTGCTGCCGTCCACGCTGGACGCGGCCGGCACGTTGACGGCGACGAACGCGGCCTCCACCCCGTACACCCTGAAGATCATGACCTGGGTGGCGGTGATCTTCACCCCGGTCGTGCTCGCCTACCAGGGGTGGACGTACTGGGTGTTCCGCAAGCGCATCGGCGTGGCCAACATCCCGCAGCACTGACCGCCGGAAAAATCGGAGGTCAGCTCCGATCCGCCCCGCTAGGGTGTGCCGATGCCCGAGCCCGTGCACGTTCGTGAACTCAACCTCGCCGACCTCGACGCCGCCTGGGAGTTGGGCCGGTTCGCGTTCGGCTCGACCTCGGAGCGCCCGGCGTCGACGAGCGTCGAGGTGCCCGGCATGACCCGCCACGGCGCGTTCGACGACAGCGGTCGGCTCATCGGCAAGGCCGTCGACCTGCACCACGACCAGTGGTGGTCGGGCCGGGCGGTGCCGGCGGCCGACGTCGCCGGGGTGGCGGTCGCCCCCGAGGCCCGTGGTCGGGGCGTGGCCCGTGCCCTGCTCACCGCGCTGCTGCGCGGCGCCCGTGAGCGCGGTGCGGTGGTCAGCGCGTTGTACCCGACCGTCGCTGCCCCGTACCGGGCCTGCGGGTGGGAGGCCGCCGGTGTGCTGCGTACCGTCGATCTGACCACCGCCGCGCTGCCCCGGCACCGGCCCTCCCCGGATCTGGCGGTGCGGGCCGGCACACCGGCCGACCTGCCCGCCGTCGCCGACCTCTACGAGCGGGTCGCCCGGTACCGCAACGGCATGCTGACCCGCCGGGGTGAGCTGTTCGACTTCTTCGCCGCCGACCGGGGCCTGCCCGGCGACGGTCTCACCCTCGTCGAGAGCGACGGCGACCTGGTCGGCTACGCCACCTGGCAGCGGGGCCGCGGCTACGGCGCCGACTCGGTGCTCACCGTCGACGAGGCCCTGGCCGTCACCGCCGAGGCCGCCCGGGAGCTCGTCGGGGTGCTCGGCAGTTGGGCAAGCGTCGCACCGACGGTGCGGCTGTGCCCGCTCGACGGCGACGCCGTCAGCCCGCACCTGCCGTTGGAGTCGGCCCGCGACCACGAGCGGGACCTGTGGATGCACCGACCGGTCGACGTCGCCCGCGCGGTGGGCGCACGCGGGTGGCCCGTCCACGCCCGGGGCGTCGTCGACTTCACCCTCACCGACACCCTCGCCGAGTGGAACACCGGCACCTGGCGGTTGACAGTCGCCGACGGCGACGCCGAGCTGACCCGGGTCGGCGGCGAGGCCGACCTGCGGCTGGACGTACGCGGCTTCGCCCTGCTCTACGCCGGAGCCGCGCGGGCCCGCTCGGTCGCGCAGGCCGGGCTGCTGCGCCACAGCCCGGATGTCGACCCGGCCGCGCTCGACCTGCTGGGCGCCGGAGGGCCGGCGCAGTTGCTCGACTACTTCTGACCGTTCGCCGGGGCCGGGCGTTCGGGCGCGGACCCCACTCCGGGGGCGATCATGGGTCCGCCTCGCCGGTACGGTGTGCCGGTGGACATTCTGGCGCGGATCCACTCTGGAGTGACGGTGCAGCGGCTGCTGTGCCACCCCCGACTTCCGCTGGTGGCCGGTTGGGACGCCGACCGTCCGGCGATCAGGATCTGGACGTACGGGGACGGGCCGCTGCGGGAGTGCGGGGCCGTGGGCGCGGGTTCGGCCGTCTACGGCGACGACATCGCCTATGAGCCGTCCAAGCGGACCCCCTCCGCCGCCTGGCATCCGAGCGAGGCGCTGCTGGTGGTGGCGGACGCCGAGAGCGCCGCCCGCTGGACACCGTCGGGCACCGCGCCGATCGATGGCGTCGCGCCGACTGAGTACCAACGCGAGGTGGCGTTCAGCCCGGACGGTCGGACGCTCTGGTTGTCGCCCGCCGACGGGGAGGACGGCTGGGAACAGTCCGTCGCGCTCGACCTCGCCTCGGGAGCGACAACCATCGGCCCTCGGTGGGACACCGGGGTGGTGGCGCATCCGGCGGGCGGCCTCGTGTGCACCCTCCAGAGCGACCAAGGTGCCACGCTGGTGCTCTTCTCCGAGGACACCGGGCCGGTGCTGCGGCCGGTGCGTCGGGCGCTGGTCCTGGACTGCGACGGCTACGAGGCGCCGACCTTCAGCTCGGACGGCCGGCACTTCGCGGTGCGCGGCAACGCGTACGACAACTCGCTTGAGGTGTTCGAGTTCCCCTCGCTACGGCGCGTCCTGGGCATGACGCTGGGGGAGCCGAGTCCGGGGTACCCGTACCCGCAGGAGTGGCTGGACGAGATGCACGCCTGGTTCCGCCACAACGTCGTGTTCGGCTCGTTGCCGGGGGTCCTCTGGATCGGGACACCCGAGGGCGCGGTGGTCGAGCTGGAGATCGACGGGAAGCGGGTGACTGAGCACGAGGTGCTGCCCGGGGCCGCGGTGACGGCGCTGGCGGCCACCGCCGCGGGTGACCTCGTCGTCGCGGGCGACGACGGCATGCTGCTCCTGCTGTCGGTGGGCAGGGTCGGCACGGGCGAGGCGCCCAGGGCCGCGGTGACCGAGTTCCTCGCCGCCACCTGCGAGGCGTCGGTTGTCGACCTGGACCAGCTCGACCTCACCGACGGGACGCGGACCTGGCAGCCGGGTGACCTGGAGGTGGTGAGCGAGGACTCCGGGACCGACCCGTCCTGGCTGCGGATCCGGGCCGCCATGAACCGGCTCACCTGAGCCGCTGCCGGGTCAGGCGGCCCCCGCCAGTTCGTCGTTCGCCCGCCGGGTGACCAGGGTGAGCACCGCCGCGGCGGCGGCGAGCTCGTCGGCCGGGATGTCCCCGTACAGCCGGGCGGTGATGCCCGCGACGGCGTCGGCGACGCGGGTCTGCGTGGCGTGACCGGTGTCGGTGAGCCGCACGGACGCGTCGTCGAGGTGCGCGAGGTCGGCGTCGACGAGGCTGGCGATCACCTCGTGCACGGCCGGTTCGTCAACCTTGAGGGTGCTGGTGACCCGGTGCACGAGCCGGGCCCGCTCGACGGGGCCGGCGGCGAGGACGTTGAGCGCGACCACCTGACCGAAGCTGAGCCCGAGCGGTGCTACGGCCCGTTCGAGCAGGGCGCGGGTGGCGTGGTGGGCCTGGCCGATGACCTGGCCGTTGAGGGTGGGGACAGTGGACACGGAAACCTCCTCCGGGACGTTGGCTTCACCAACGTTGGCCTGACCAACGTAACACGGATCGTGGGTCGCGCCAACGATTACTGGTAGACTGCACCCATGGAATCCGCAGCCCCGCAGTCACCCGCCGGGCTGCGCACCACCCCGACCTGGCTGCTCAACCAGACCGCCCACCACGCCACCCGCCTGCTCAGCGAGGGCTTCGCCGCGCACGACCTGCGCGGCTACCACTACCGGCTGCTCGCCGCGCTCACCGAGGACGGCCCGGCCAGTCAGGCCGACCTCGGCCGCCGCTGCGGCATCGACCGCAGCGACGTCGTCGCCGCCATCAACGACCTGGCCGGCCGAGGGCTCGTCGTGCGCGCCCCCGACCCGGCCGATCGCCGCCGCAACGTCATCAGTGTCACCGACGCCGGCACCGCCGAAGCCCGCCGGTTGGGCGACACCCTCGACCGCGTCCAACGCGACCTGCTCGCCCCGCTGTCCGCCACCGAGCGTCAGCAGCTCACCCGACTGCTCACCCGGCTGCTGGAACACCACAGCCGACCGTGACCCACCTCAGCGGGCCTCGCGCAGCTCCGCCAACCGGGCCTCGATCTCGGCAAGCTCCGCGCGCAGCTTCTCCGCCTGCTGCTCCGCCTCGGCCCGCTCGGTGCCGAGGATCTGCTCCACCGCCTCCTGCACCCCGGGCACGTCGACCAGGGCCACCATCTTCAACGCCTCCGCCGGCTTCACCACGTACGGCTTCGCGAGGGCCTTGCTGCCCTGCTGCGCCGCGACGGTCCACTCACCGTCGGCGTACGCCAGGGTCACCGTCAGCCCCGCCGGGCCCTTCGGCTTGACGGCCTTGACCGCCCGCCGCGCCGGCGGCTTCTCCGTCTGCTCCACCTTCGGCTCCTCCTGTCGCTGCGCGGGCACCCGCGGCGTGTCCAACACGAACTCCGGCGCCGCCACCGCCGGCGACTCCTGCGGCTCCGGCTCCGGTTTCGGCTCCACCACCCGACGCGTCGCGCCCTTGGGCGCCACCGCCAGGTCGGCGGGGGAGAACGGCAACTCGTCGCGACCGAAGCGCACCACCACGAACTCGTCGGACACCTCCGGGTCGGTCAGCTCGACCACCTGACCGACCTGACCGGCGATCTGCCCCGCCGCCGCCGTGAACACCACCCGCGGTTTACGCCCGGCCGCCAACGCCTCCCGGATGCTCTGCACCTCGCTAGTGGACAAACCCTGGCCGGCATCCATCACAACCCTCTTCCGTACACCTGTTTGATTGCTGTCTTGATACCAGCCGGCTGCGACACCCGCCGCACGGGGCTCACACCCACTCAGCCGCCCAACGCCCGCAGCGCCCGGTCCGCGTGGTCGTTCATGCTGACCTCACTGTGGATCACCTCGACGACCCGCCGGTCGGTGCCGATCACGAACGTCATCCGCTTCATGCTCAACGGCCCCAACGGCACCCGTCGCTTCACCCCGAACTGCTGCGCCACCGTCCCGTCCACGTCCGACAGCAACGGATAGTCGAAGCCGTGCAGCTTCGAGAACTGCGCCTGCTTCGCCACCGGGTCCCGGCTGATGCCCACCCGCGACGCGCCCAGCGCCGTGAACTCGGCCCCGAGGTCCCGGAAGTGGCAGCTCTCCGCCGTGCACCCGCGCGTCATCGCCGCCGGGTAGAAGAACAACACCACCGGCCCGCCCGCCAGGAACTCCGACAGCCGCCGGGGCGTACCCGTCTCATCCGGCAGCTCGAAATCCCGCACCTCGTCGCCGACACCCACACCCGCCACCGCGCACCTCCGTTGTCCGATCGAACGCGCGGTGAGCGTAAGCGATCACGCCCACAGCGCCGCCACCTCGTCCACCATCGCCGCCGCCTGGACCCGCCCGGCCCGCGCCGCACCGGCCCGCCGCGCCGGATCCAACACGTTGCGGCCGATCGCCGCCCGCGCCGCCGCGTCCGGCGTCACCACCACCACCCGCGACCTGGCCGCCCGCAACCCCTGCACCTGCGCCGACAACCGGGGCATCGGCCCGAACGCCGCCGACGTGGGCGCGAGCACCAGCACCCGCTCCGCGCCCGCCGCCAGATCCGCGTTCACCGACGAGCGCATCCCACCGTCGACATAACGGCGCGCCCCGACCGTCACCGGCGGCCACACCCCGGGCACCGCGCAACTCGCACCCACCGCGTCCACCAGCGACACCCCACTGTCCCGGTCGAACACCACGAACTCACCGGACGACGCGTCCACCGCCGTGACCAACAACCGCCGCCGCGGCCACTCCCGAGCCGGCAGACGGGCCTCGATCACCGCCCGCCGCGACGCCTCCGACTCGGTACGCGCCGCCACCGCCATCGCCCCGATCCGCGCCCGTGCCCGCGCCGCGTCCCGGGTACGCCCACCGGCCCAGACCAGCCGTGCCAGCGTCGCGAAACCCCACCGCGCCACCACGTCGCCCGACGGCGGCGCCAACTGCTCCTCGTAGAACCGCTGCACCGGCAACCCGGAACACACGAGCGCGCCGACCATCGAACCCGCCGACGTCCCCACCACCAGCTCCGCCCCGGTGACCGCGACACCCCGCTCGACCAGCTCTGCCAGCAGCCCCAACTCCCAGGCCACCCCCGTCACCCCGCCGCCGCCCAACACCAACGCCCGCTGCATGTGACCCTCCTCTCGACGACCGATCCGCGCCGGCCACGGTAGCGTCGGCGCGACCGTTACGCAGCCGTGGAGAAGCTCGGGAGGCACCGTGGCACCCGTCACCGTCATCACCGGCAGCGGCCGTGGCATCGGCGCGGCCACCGCCCGCCGGCTCGCCCGCGCCGGCCACCGCATCGCGCTGTGCTACCGCCGCGACGACGCCGCCGCCACCGCCGTCCTGACCGACCTGCGCGCCGCCGGCGCACAGGCCCTCGCGGTACGCGCCGACACCACCGACCCCGACCAGGTCAGCGCCCTGTTCGATACGGCCGCCGCGCTCGGCCCACTCACCGGCCTGGTCAACAACGCCGGCGTCACCAGCCCGATCGGCCCCTTCACCGAGCTACGCGTCGACGACCTGCGCCGGGTCGTCGACGTCAACCTCGTCGGCTACGTCCTCTGCGCCCAGCAGGCCGCCCGCCGACTCACCGCCGGCGGCGCGATCGTCAACGTCTCGTCGGCCGCCGCGACCCTCGGCAGCCCGGGGGAGTACGTGCACTACGCCGCGGTGAAGGCAGCCACCGACACCCTCACCGTCGGCCTGGCCAAGGAACTCGCCCCCAAGGGCATCCGGGTCAACGCCGTCGCACCCGGAATCGTGCGCACCGACATCCACGCCGACTCCGGCGTACCCGACCGCGCCGACACCGCCGCCGGCCGCATCCCGCTGGGCCGCGCCGGCGAACCCGACGAGATCGCCGCCGCCATCGCCTGGCTGCTCAGCCCCGACGCCTCCTACGCCACCGGCACCGTCCTGCGGGTCGCCGGCGGTCTCTGACCTCACCTACCCGGCCAGAGACCGCCGGACCCGGCTCAGTGCGTGAACAGCTTCGCCGCCGTGACGACGGTCTGCGCCACCCCGTAGCCGAGCAGCGCCGCCACCACCAACCAGGAGATCCACAACCGGGCCCGCTGCCCGGATCGGCTGTCGTCGCTCATCGCGTGGCACTCCTCTCCACCATCGGGTCCTCATCCACACCGCGCTCCGACGACGGTTCGTGGTAGCGCTGCGGCACCGGCCGCACCAGCAGGTTCGCCACGAAACCCACCGCCAGCACGCCCACCATCGTGAACAGCGCCGGCCGGTACGCCGCCGCCGTCAACGAACCCGGCTTGCCCTGCGCGTCGAGGAACCCGTTGACGATCAGCGGACCCGCGATCCCCGCCGCCGACCAGGCGGTCAACAACCTGCCGTGGATCGCACCGACCTGGAACGTGCCGAACAGGTCCCGCAGGTACGCCGGCACCGTGGCGAACCCGCCGCCGTAGAACGACAGGATCACGCAGGCCAACAACACGAACAACGCCGTCGCGGTCTGCCCGAACACGGCCAGCAACGCGTACAGCACCATGCCGACACCCAGGTACACCAGGTAGATCGGCTTGCGGCCGATCACATCCGAGGTGGACGACCACACGAACCGGCCCGCCATGTTGAACAGCGACAGCAGCCCCACGAACCCGCCGGCCGCCGCCACCGACACCGCCGACGTGCCGTTGTCCCGGAAGAAGTCCTGGATCATCGGACTGGCCTGCTCCAGGATGCCGATCCCCGCTGTCACGTTGCAGAACAACACCACCCACAGCAACCAGAACGAGCGGGTCTTCACCGCGTTCGCCGCCGACACGTTCGCCGTGGTGACAAGCGGTTTCGCCGCCACACTCGCCGGGTCGAAGCCGGCCGGACGCCAACCCTCCGCCGGCACCCGCACGTTAGCCACCCCGAACATCATGACCACGAAGTAGCCCAGGCCGAGCGTCACGAACAACCACACCAGGGCACTGCCCGACGCCGTCGAACCCGCGTTGGCCGGGTCGTAGCCCGGGTCGTAGAACGACAACAGTTGCCGGGACAGGGGAGAGGCGACCATCGCCCCACCACCGAACCCCATGATCGCCAACCCGGTGGCCAGACCCGGCCGATCCGGGAACCACTTGATCAACGTGGAGACGGGGGAGATGTAACCGATGCCCAGACCGATACCACCGAGCAACCCGTAGCCCAGATACAGCAACCACAGTTGCTTCGTCGCGATACCCAACGAACCCACCAGGAAGCCCGCCGCCCAGAAACAGGCCGACACGAACATCGCCTTCCGCGGCCCGTTCGCCTCCACCCAGGTCCCGGCGACCGCTGCGGACAACCCCAACATCACGATCGCGATGCTGAAGATCACCCCGATCGCGGTCTGACTGGTGTCGAAGTGGGCGATCAGCGAGTTCTTGTAGACGCTTGTGGCATAGACCTGACCGATGCAGAGATGAATGGCCAACGCCGCCGGGGGGATGAGCCACCTGCTGTAGCCGGGCGGCGCGACGGTGTGCCGACGATCGAGTGCGGAAAGCATGCGCTGCTTCCTCTCCGACGAGGACGAGAGACATCCCGCACACCGTGCCCACACCACACGTAGGCGGCAAACCTCACCATCGCCGGACGGTCACTACGCTGAGCTGAGCGGTCAATCAGCGCCGCGCAGCCCGTACCGCCAGTGACCGGCAACCCAACCGGAACCCCGCTACCCCAACTGCGGGGTGTGCCAACCACCGGCCAGCGCGTCGGCGTCCGCCGGACCCCAACTGCCCTTGTCGTACGACTGCACCGCCGCCGGCAGATCCAGGATCGGCTCCACGATGCGCCACTCCTGCTCGATCGTCTCCGCCCGCGCGAACCGCAGGTGCTGCCCGTCCATCGCATCGTCGAGCAACCGCTCGTACGCCTCCTGACGACGACCGAGCGCCGCACCGAAGTCGACAGACAGATCCACCGGACGACTCGCCACCTCGGCACCCGGGCTCTTCGCCTGGATCGACATGGTGATCCCGTCACCACGCCCCAACCGGAACCGCAGCAGATTCGCCACACTCGCCGTGCCCCGCTCGGCCGGGATCAGCGACCGCTGCGGCTGCTTGAACTCGACAACGACCTCCGTCGCCGTCCCTGGCAGAGACTTACCCGTCCGCAGATAGAACGGCACACCCGCCCAACGGGGGGAGTCGACAGTCAACCGGGTGGCCACGAACGTCTCCGTGTTCGACTCCGCCGCGACACCCGGCTCGTCCCGGTAGCCGACGTACTGCCCCCGCACCGTGGACTCCGGCGACAGCGGCACGATCTGCCGCAGCACCCGCACCTCCGCCTCGCGGAACGCGGTGGTGTCGTCGCCGTCGGGCGCCTCCATCGCGATCAACGCGACGACCTGCAGGATGTGGTTCTGCAACACGTCCCGGGTCGCACCCACCGTGTCATAGAAACCAGCGCGGCCCTGCGTGCCGAAACCCTCAGCCAGGGTGACCTGAATGTTGTCGATGTGCTGGTTGTTCCACAGCGGCTCGAACAACCGGTTGGCGAACCGGAAGGCGTACAGGCCCTCGACGGCCTCCTTGCCCAGGTAGTGGTCGATGCGGAACACCCGCTCCTGGTCGAAGGCCCCCCGCAGCGTCCGATCCAGCTCACGGGAGGACTCCAGGTCACGCCCGAACGGCTTCTCCACGATGACCCGACCCCGATCGGCCAGACCGGCCGCCGCGAGACCCTCCACGACGGCACCGAACACCGCCGGCGGGATCGCCAGATAGAAGACCGGTCGCTCGGCACCCCGCAGACGCTCGGCCAGCCGCTGGTACGTGGCCGGGTCCGCGTAGTCGCCGGAGATCATCGAAAGGTTGTGCGCCAGCCGGTCGAAGGTCTCGTCGTCGACCTCGTCGTTGGCCTCCGCGACCGACTTGCGGGCCATCGTGACGAGCTGCTGGTCATCCCAGGGGGAGCGGGCCACCCCGAGCACCGGGACGTCGAGGCGGTCGCGCCGGGTCAACTCGTACAGCGCCGGGAACAGCTTCTTCGAGACGAGGTCGCCGGTGACGCCGAACAGCACTACCGCATCTGAGCGCATGTGCATGGCACTTCCATTCGATCATGTGATCCTGATCTTCCGAACGGAGAACCGCGCGACCCGCTCCGGGAATTCCCCGCGAGCGGCGCACGTGAGGTCGGCGACAGCGACGGCGCTTACCTTGAAGAAGGGTTACAGCCCAGACGACGGTTTGCAGCCCAGGTGTGACGCGGGTAACGCCCAACCCGACCTGATCGAATAGCTTCGATCATCATAAAGCGGGAAACACCTACACTCCACCCCGCCGCCTCCGGAGCCGGGGGAGCAGACACCCGTCGGCGACCACCCCCGCCGCCCACCGTGAGCGCACAACCGCCCGCGCACAACCGCCCGCGCACCACCGTTTGTAGGCTGGTGCCACGTTTCCTGCCCGCCACCGCAGCGAGGACTTCCGCCATGAACCTGGCATTCGACCGATCAGCGGGCACCGGACCGGAGGTGGTGTGCCTGCCCATGTTCACCATGAGCCGCGCCGCCATGGCCGCCGCCGTCAGCCCCGCCTTCGCCGGCGCCGACCTACGGGAAACCTACCTGGACCTGCCCGGCCACGGAGACAGCCCGGCCACCTGCGCCCCAACGTCCCAGGCGATGCTGGACGCCGTCTGCGGATGGCTCGACGACCACGTCGACGCACCGGTCCTGCTGGCGGGCGCCTCCTACGGCGCGTACCTGGCCGCCGGCATCGCCCGTCAGCGACCCGACCTCGTCCGCGGCCTGCTCCTCGTCTGTCCCGGCGTCACCATCGCCCGCGACACGCGGACCCTGCCCGACGAGCCACCGCTCGACGCGCCCACGGGCTGGCTCGACGCCGCTCCCGCCGCCCTGCGCGAGCACTTCGACGCGGCCCTGGGCCAGCGCACCCCGGCCGTGGTCGCGACGGTGCTCGCGGCACTGGATTCCGGCGGCCCCGGCGACGCGACGTTCCGGCAGAAGCTGCAGTCCGGTCCCGACTACGCACTGCCCGACGAGAACGCCGAGGTCGTCTTCGACGGCCCGGTCACCGTCCTCACCGGCCGTCAGGACCGCATCGTCGGCTACGCCGACCAGTTCCGCGCCATGGGCCGTTATCCCCGCGGCACCTTCACGGTGATCGACGCGGCCGGACACTACCTGCCCTTCGAACAGCCCACCGTGCTGCGCTCGCTGACCCAGCAGTGGCTGCGCCAGCAAGACCTTCGATAATGCACATTATGTAAAGTTAGCCAGGTTGAGGGTCCCCGGGGGCGCTCGGCTAGCCACCTCCGGGCATCAGGAGGCCAACAGGTCGAAGTGCATGCCCGCGAGGAAGAGGAAGAGTGCCGCCCAACGGAACACGTGTCCCGGCCGGGCAATGCCGATCACCCCGGCGAAGAGGCGCAAGATCCGGGCGCAGCCGGAGCGCCAAGCCGCCAGCAAGGGCCCGCTGAGACGCGAATCGTCTATCAGCGATACGCCGAGGGGAACGCTTACGAGGAGGACGACGAGCATGATGGGTACGGATATCCATCCACTGAGCGTCGTGGAGAGCAGGGCCCTAATCACGGCAGCGTTGACAGCTGCCGCTGCCACCAACCCGATTAGCCCGAAGGTGTTGCTGCGTGCCTGAAACTGGTGGGCAACCTCGCCCGACCATCCCCGCTCACCCGTACCGAGCTGCTCGCCAAGGAAGCTGTCGATGCGATCACGGACGTGCCACTTGAGGTTCGCGCCGCGCCAACCTTCCTTGGCAGCCTCGGCATGCACCCTGCTCAGAAAGTCGCCCACATCGACGTTGCCGAGTAGGTTTGCCGTCTCCTCGGAAACGGTGAGGCTTGGCGTGGCTCGTGGCGACGAGGTGTCGATGGCAATGCCTCGAGCCGCTACGGCCTTCGCGTCCACGATGCATTCGGCGAGTTCTTCACGAACGCCGTACACCTTGGCGCGGTGCCTTTCTATTGGCGCCAGGCGATTGAGGCCGCGTCCTCGGCGGTCGAGGTTGGCCGCAGATCGCCCCAGCCGCTTCAGATCGATCAAGTCGAGTATCACGACGAGTCCGGCCACAAGCTGAATGACCTTGCCCAAGCGACTCCAGCAAAGCATCGGCCACCACCACAAACGCATGGACATCGTGGACTCACCGGACCACCAGGCTGCCCATACCGCGCCGAGACTCGTCGTGACCAGCGACACGACGTAGGCCAGGGTGAGGAGAAGAAGCCCGGCCCACACCAGCTTCCGGCGAGAAGTAGCGGCCACCCGGTCATGGTAGCGAGATGCCACACCACGACTGGCACCTCAAAGGCACCGCCACGAGATGGACCAGAGTCCGGTGCGCCGGCTGCGGTGCCGCACTAGTCGCGCGTCCGACCCGGCGGGCAGGCGTCCTCGTCGGGTCGGACGGGGCGCGCGTTGACAAGCGGATCGCGGCGCAGGCCCGCGAGCACGAGCGCGCTGCCGCCGACGTCGGTCCAGGTGTCGTCCCAGAGGGCGGAGACGAGCCAGGAGCGATCCGTCGGAAAGAAGAGGTCGGGCAGCGCTCCGTCACCGCGCAGGTGACCGGCCCGCCAGGTGAGCGCCTGCTCGGGTCCGGCTTCGACAAGCACGTAGGACCAGCCTCCATAGAGGAAGACCTTCGCCGCACGCGGGAAGACGATGTCGTGGGCGCCGGTGTCGAGGTAGCCCAGCCACCAGGGCTGCTCCGGGGTGGCCGCGGCGAGTTCGCGGACCACGGCTCGTTCGTGGGCCTCCAGGCTGACGCCGTCGGGCGGATGGAATGTGGCGTACGCGTCGAAGGCCGGCGGGATCGCCGCGGTGACCGAGAGGCCTGGTGTGGTGTGGCCGGCGATCCAGTCGATGTCGCTGGCGGTGCCGATCCGCCAGGTCCGCCCGTCGCTGGTGCGCACGGAGTCCACGCTTGTCGCCGGGCCGCGATCGTCGTGACCGTCGGAGACGGCACCTGGTACCGCCCCTGGATCCCCGTCGGCCCGCCACTCGTGCCGCCGCGGGCAGGCCCGATCGGTGTGGCCGCCGCGCTCGGTGTAGATGACCGGCAGGCGGGGCTGACCGCAGGCGGGGCAGTTCGCGCCTGGCGACGTCACGTCGGCCACGATACGTGCCGCTCGATCACCGCGACCCGCTTCCACGGCGGTCCGGCCGGGACGTCCACCACATGGTGTCCGTACTCTTCGTACACCTGTCTGTGCACCCGCGCGAAGGTCAGCGATTCGGCGTAGCTGATCCGGCGTGCGGGTGTGTGTCGGATGAAGCCCAGCGGGCTGATCATGAACACCAGCCGCTGGTAGGTCCGCAGCCGCGTGATCCGGTCGAGTTCGGCTCGCAGCGCGGGGCCTGCCGGCCTGCGCTGGTAGCGGGCCAGTGCCAGGGTGCACAGTGGTGACCGGTCGTGCAGTTGCACCGGCCCGTGCCTGTCGAGGTCGGCCTGACGGCGGTGCTGGAGGACGGCGACCGCGTCGAGGAATCCGGGCTCGTCCCACGGCTCGGCGTGGCCTTGCGCCTGGCGCTCGGCGATGACGTCGGTGGCTGCCTCCCGCACGGTGACGTGCCCCCGGTGGCGCAGTGCTTCCAGCAGGGTCGTCTTGCCGGCGCCGGGTGCTCCGGTCAGGACGTACCGCCTGGGTTCGGGCATCGCTCCCCCTCTTCCGCTCTTCCCGGAAACATGAAAATGCTGCATAATATCCCTTATGCATGACAAAAAGGACGAATCGCTCGGGTTGCTGATCGAGGAGTTCCTGACCGCCCGAGCCACCCGCAAGCCCTCCCCCCACACCCTGGCGGCGTACCGGCGGGACCTGCACGCGGTGGGCGACCTGATCGCCGAGGACGTCACCACTCCCCTCCCCCTGGACGAACTGTCGATCACCGACCTCTCCCCCCGGGTGATGCGGGCGGCCTTCGCGCGGTTCGCCGCTCCCCGGGCGGCCGCCTCGGTGCACCGCGCCTGGTCCACCTGGAACAGTTTCTTCACGTTCCTGGTGGCAGAGGGGCTGCTGGCGGGCAACCCGATGCCGGCGGTCGGGCGACCTCGGGCGCTACTCCCCCAGCCCAAGCCGTTGCGCGGTACGGACACCCCCGAGGTGCTGCTCGCGTCGGTTGCCCGCGACGACGGTCGGCAGCGTGACCCGTGGCCGGAGCGGGACGTGGCGGTGCTGGCGGTGGCGTTGTGCGCCGGGCTGCGCCTGTCGGAGCTGTTGGCGCTGCGGGTCGGCTCGCTGGGTGGTCGGCCTGGCGAGCGGCGCATCGAGGTGGCGGGCAAGGGCGGTCGGCCGCGGGTGGTGCCGATCGAGGCCGATCTGGACCGGGTGGTGGCCGACTATCTGGACAGTCGGCGGCGGCGCTTCGGGGGGCGGTCGGTGCGCCCCGATTCGGCGTTGCTCGTGGATCGTCACGGTGAGCCGCTGCGCCGGGGTGGGCTTCAGTATCTGGTGGAGTCGTGTTATCGGCGGGCTGGTATCGGGGACCGGGTGCCGCGGGGGGCGCGGTTGCACGCGCTGCGGCACACGTTCGCGACCCGGCTGGCGGAGGACGGGGCGAGTGCCGCGGAGATCATGCGGTTGCTGGGGCACGCGTCGTTGGCGTCGTCGCAGACGTACATCGAGGTGACGGCCGGGCAGCAGCGCGATGCGGTGCGGGCCAACCGTACGAATCGGGTGTTGGCGTCGCTGGTGGTGGATCGGGGCTGAGTGCGGGGGGTCATGCCGGTGGGTGGATGGGCGTGACGATGCGGGTCAGGAGTCGTACGAGCTGTTGGCGCTCTTCGGGGGTGAGTGCGGCGGTCAGTTCGGCGTTGGCCTGCTCGCCCAGCTTCTCGGTGCGTCGCAGGAGGCGGGTGCCGGTGGGTGAGATGGAGATGGCGTTCTTGCGTCGGTCGGCAGGGTCGGGGGCTCGGGTGATCAGGTCTTCGGTGTGCAGGTCGTGGACGATCGGGACCATGTCCTTGGGGTCCACTCCGAGGGTTCTGCTGAGTTGGGCCTGCGAGACCGGTCCGAGTTCGGCAACGGTGGCCAGCACGGCGTGGTGCATCATCCGGAGGCCCTCGCGGGCGAGTGCCTGGGCGACGAGTCGGTGTCCGCGGGCGGCGGCTCGGCCCAGTAGCCAGCTGGGCAGCACGCGGATGCGCGCGGGGGCGTATGGGGTGTCGGCCATGTCAGGACAGTACTTAATCGTTGGGCGTCCCCAACAGTTGCGTTTATCGTTGGGGGTACCCAACGACAGGAGGTGCCTGTGCGCACTGTTCGTTACCACCGGCACGGCGGGCCGGAGGTCCTGCGGGTGGAGCAGGCGCCCCCACCCCGTCCCGGCAGCGGAGAGTTGCTGATCCGCGTCGAAGCCATCGGTGTCACGCTTCCCGGGGTACGCAGGGTGCGTGTGAGGGTGGTGGCGCGTCGCTGCCGGCGACCCTGGGCGGTGAGGTGGCCGGTGACGTGGTCGCCGTCGGCCCGCAGGTCGGTGACTTCGCGATCGGTGACCGTGTCACCGCCCTGGCCTTCGCGGGCGCCTATGCCGACCTCGTCGTCGTACCGACGCTCACGGCGAGCCGCATCCCCGAGCACGCGGACTATGTGCAGGCCGCCGCGCTGGTCCGCAGCGGACACGTCGCCCTGGCGGCACTGTCCACCGCGGAGATCGCCGTCGCCGAGTCGGTCCTGCTCACCGGTGCCGCCAGCGGCGTGGGGCATCTCGCCGTCCAACTGGCGAAGGCCGAGGGGATCACGCGTGTCGTGGCGGCTGTCAGCACCGCTGAGAAGGCCGACTTCGTGCGTGGTCTCGGGGCCGATGAGGTCGTCGTCTATCACGACGAATCCTGGGGCGACCCGGTCGATGTCGTCCTCGATGCCGTCGGTGGTGACCTTCTCCCGCGCGCGGTCGCCGCGCTCCGGCCGGGTGGACGGCTCGTCTTCTTCGGCTCGGGTGGCGGTACGGTGCCCGCGTTCGACCTGCTGGCTGGTTCGAAGACCATCACCGGTCTCACGATGGCCCGGTTCGCCGCCACCCGGCGAGAGCTCTACGACCGCCACCACCGGCGGCTGTGGCACCTGCACCGCGCCGGGCAGCTACGAGCCGCCATCCACGCCGAGATTCCCCTGTCCGACGTGGCGACCGCGCACGAGATCATCGAGGCGCGGGCCAACCACGGGAAGGTGATCCTTCGCCCCTGACCGCAACGGCGAGCGCCCGCGGTGGCCGAGGGGGTTCAGCCGAGGTCGACGAGCAGGGGACGGTGGTCGGAGATGGTGGACGCCGGCGCGGTGACGGCCCGTACCGGTGGGAGTTGGCGGAGGGCGTGCCGGTCGGCGAGGACGTGGTCGAGTTGGACGCGGGGCTGCCCTGAGGGGTAGGTGGGGCGGCGGCCCAGGGGGTACCAGCCGGAGACGAGCCGGGCAGGGCCGGCGGGCAGGTTGAGGTCGCCGAGCAGGACGCGGGGGCCGGGTAGCGCGCGCAGGGCGCGGACGGTCTGGCGTAGTTGGCGGGCGTTCCAGCCCGGCACGAAGGACAGGTGGGTCGCGGCGACGGTGAGGGGGCCGTGGGGGGTGTCCAGGACGGCGGCGAGCACGACGCGGGGTTCGTCGTGCAGCAGGACGAGCCCGCCGCGGGGTCCGGGCACGTAGACCGGGGAGCGTACGGGTGCGGGTTTGAGGCGGGTGATGTGCCAGCTGCGGACGGGGTGTCGGCTGATGAGGCCGATGCCGTAGCAGGGTTCGCCGTGCCCGTCGTCGTCGTGGCGCAGCGGGCGGAAGTGTTCGCCGGGGGTGCCGACGACGGCGGCGGCGAAGCGGTGGTGGGGTGCGTCGAGGGCGTGGGCGGCGATGGTGGTGAGGTCGAGTTTGCCGCTGCGGTGTTGGTCGCGGTCGACCTCCTGCAGGGCGAGTACGTCGGCGTCGAGGGCGCGGATGGCGGCGGTGAGGCGGTCGGAGTTGACGAGCCCGTCGGTCAGGGATCGTCCGTGCAGCAGGTTGAAGGTGGCCAGGCGCACTTCTGCACCATACGTCCCCGTGGCATGGTTGCCCGGTGGTGAAGGTGTTGCTGTGTTCCGTGCTGGTGTTCGTGGCGGTTGGCGCGTTGGGGGTGCGGTTGCGGCGTTCCCGGGGTCGTTGACCGGGTGAGGCTTGCCACTCGGGTGGTGGTCGAGGCGGTGGTGGTCGGGAGAATTGCCGCCCGTGGACGCCGTATCGCTGAGTACTCTGCTGGCCGCCGCCGCGATGGCCGGGTGGGTCGATGCCGTGGTCGGTGGTGGCGGGTTGTTGCTGCTGCCGGCGTTGCTGGTGGCTGCCCCGGGTTTGCCGGTGGCTACCGCGTTGGGCACGAACAAGTTGGCCGCGATCTTCGGTACGGCCACGGCGGCGGCGACGTATGCCCGGCGGACGACTGTCGACTGGCCGGTGGTGGTGCCGGCGGCGGGGTTGGCGGTGGTGAGCGCGGGCGTGGGTGCGGCGTTGGCCGGGGCGGTGCCGGCGTCGGCGTACCGGCCGGTGGTGTTGGTCGTGTTGGTGGCGGTGGCGGTGTTCGTGCTGCTGCGCCCCCGGTTGGGGGTGGTGGGGGTGCCGCGGCGGCGGACTCCGGTGCGGGTGGTGGCGGTGGTCGCGGTGGCCGGGGTGGGTATCGCGCTGTACGACGGGTTGATCGGTCCGGGTACGGGGACGTTCCTGGTGTTGGCGTTCACCGCGTTGGTGGGTGCGGATTTTGTGCACGGGTCGGCGATGGCGAAGGTCGTCAACGCGGGGACGAATCTGGGTGCGTTGGTGGTGTTCGGGGTGACCGGGCACGTGTGGTGGTTGCTGGGTGCGGCGATGGCGGTGTGCAACATCGCCGGGGCGGTGGTGGGGGCGCGGATGGCGTTGCGTCGTGGGTCGGGGTTCGTGCGGGTGGTGTTGTTGGTGGTGGTGTTGGCGTTGGTGGCGAAGCTGGGTCACGACCAGTGGGTGGCGCGCTGATGGCGGTGCGGGCCGAGCACGACCGGTTGGTGTTGGCACGGTTGCTGGGGCGTGACCCGGTGTTGCACGCCTACCAGTTGGGTGATCTGGACGATTTCTTCTGGCCGTACACGTCGTGGTTCCGTCGGGGTGAGCAGGTCGCGTTGCTGTACCACGGCGTCGACCTGCCGACGTTGCTGGCGTTCGCCGCGCCGGCGGACACGGAAGCGCTGGCGGTGTTGCTGGCGGAGATGGCGCCGGTGCTGCCCGCCCGGTTGTACGCGCACCTGTCCCCCGGTCTGGCCGGTGCGTTGGCCGGGTCGTTCCGGTTGGAGTCCGGTGGCCGGCACCATCGGATGGCGTTGGTCGACCCGGCGCGGCTGGACGCGGTGGCCCCGGCGGGGGTGGTGCTCGGCGCGGCGGACCTGCCGCAGTTGCGGGAGTTGTACGCGGGGGCGTATCCGGGGAACTGGTTCGACGAGCGGATGGTGCAGACCGGGCAGTACGTGGGGATCCGCGACGGGGGTGCGGTGGTCGCGGTGGCCGGGGTGCACGTGTTCTCGCCGGCGTACGGGGTGGCGGCGTTGGGCAACGTCACGACGCATCCGCGGTGGCGGGGGCGGGGGTTGGGCGCGTCGGTGGTGGCGGCGTTGTGTGCTCGCCTGCGGGTGAGCGTGGAGCACGTGACGCTCAATGTGCAGGCGGACAATGTGGCGGCGGTGCGCCTGTACGAGCGGGTGGGTTTCGCCCGGGTCGCCGACTACGACGAGTGGGTATTGACGGCGTCAGCCGCGTCGGCTGGGTGAGTCGAAGCGGCCGGCGCGGATCTCGCGCAGGGCCCGGCGGCGGGTGTCACCGCGCAGGGTGTCGACGTAGAGGGTGCCGTGCAGGTGGTCGGTTTCGTGTTGCAGGGCGCGGGCGAGGAATCCGCTGCCGGCGATGGTGAGGGGCTCGCCGTGTTGGTCGACGCCGTGGGCGGTGGCGTGCAGGGCCCGTTGGGTGGGGAAGTACAGCCCGGGGATGGACAGGCAGCCTTCGTCGTCGTCCTGGAGGTCGTCGGAGAGCTCCAGGGTGGGGTTGATGAGGTGGCCGCGGTGCCCGTCGGCGTCGTAGACGAACACCTGGGCGCTGACGCCGATCTGTGGTGCGGCGACGCCGGCGCGGCCGGGGGCGCCGAGGAGGGTGTCCATCAGGTCGGTGACGAGGGCCCGCAGCTCGGCGTCGAAGGTGGTGACCGGTTCGCATCCGGTGCGCAGGACGGGGTCGCCGATGATCCGGATGGGCCGCATGGTCATGGGGGTCAGTTTATCGCTGGTCCTGGCGGGTTTCGCGTCCGGCCAGGGTGGCGCGGATGGGGGCGGTCTTCGCGGCGGCTTCGGCGACTTCGGCGTGTGCGTCGCTGTCCCAGGTGATGCCGCCGCCGGCCCAGGTGTGCAGTAGTTCGGTGTCGGCGGCGGCGGTGCGGATGGTCAGGCCGAGGTCGATGTGGCCGGGGGTGACCCAGCCGAGGGCGCCCATGCTGGCGCCGCGGCCGACGGGTTCGAGGGTGTCGATCTGGGTGAGGGCGGCGTGTTTGGGTGCGCCGGTGACGGAGCCGCCGGGGCAGGTGGCGCGCAGCAGGTCGGCGAGGCCGAGGCCGTCGGCGGCGGTGGCGCGGACTGTCGACTCGGCCTGCCACAGGTCGCACCAGCGGCGGACGGTGAACAGGTCGTCGACGGTGACGGTGCCGGTGCGGGCGATGCGGGCGAGGTCATTGCGTTCCAGGTCGACGATCATGATGTGTTCGGCGCGTTCCTTGGCGCTGGTCAGCAGTTCGGCGCGGCCGGCGGGGGTGGCGGGGCGGGTGCCCTTGATGGGTCGGGTGATGAGGTGCCCGTCGGTGACCTCGATGAGGGTTTCCGGGGAGGCGCAGCCGATGGCCCAGCCGTCGCCGGTGAGGACGCCGCCGTAGCGGGCGCCGGGGAGCGCGCTGAGGCGGCTCAGGGCGGGTCGCGGGTCGCCGGTGTATCGGGCGGCGGCGTGTCCGACGAGGTTGGTCTGGTAAACGTCGCCGCGGCCGATGGCGGCGCGGACCGCGTCGACGGCGTCGGCGTGTTGGCGGGGGGTCCAGCTTTCGGTCCACGGGCCGAGCCACCAGGGGGTGGGTGGGGTTGGTCCGGTGGTGCGGGTGGGGCCGTGGTCGTAGACGACGACGGTGAGGTCGGGCAGGGTGGGCGCGGGTTCGGGGGCGGTGGTGGGCGCCCCGGCCAGGTGCGCGCCGGCAGCGGCGGACAGGTAGAGCGCGGCGCCGCACGCCCGGGTGTGGTGGTGGGCGGGGGTGGGGCGGGTCAGGTCGTGCAGTGGCAGGCCGTGCGCGGCGAGGAACTCCTCGGCGAGGGCGGCGGGGTCGCCGCCGTCGCGGCGGTGCCATTGCAGGCGGGCGCGTTCGGTGAGCGCGTTTCGGCAGGCGGCCGGCGCCGCAGGCACATCGACCGGCACCTGTGGGAGCGTTTCCACGCCGTATGGTCCGACCTTCCTCATCCGTTCAGTGGATTTCCCGTGCGCCAGACCGGCACCTGCACGATGCTGGACACTTTCGCTTGGTACTGTGCGTCACTGGTCATGTGAACCATGACACAGTGCCCCCACAGTCCGGAGACCCTGATGTGCCAGCACCAACCGACCTGCCCCTCCGCTGAAGCCACCGACCGGGAAGCCGCGCGAGTCCTCGCCTGCTTCCGTGAGCAGGGCTGGAGCCTGCTCTGCAACGGTGTGATCGTCTTCGAGGACACCGGCGAGTTGCTTCCCGACGGCAGCAGCATCGCACCGCACCGCGGTCCCGCCCGCCACGCCCTCGTGGCCTGATTCGACCACCCAGCGTCACCGAATAGCCGCCGTCGGCCAGGCTTGTCCCCCGGTAAAGGGACGTCCTCGCCCAGGCCGTAGCGGCTGCCGGGGCGGCCCACACCGCCCGCCCCGGCTCGCCGTCGTCAGTCTTCGAACGCCTCCGGCGACGGGCACGAGCAGACCAGGTTGCGGTCGCCGTAGGCGCCGTCGATGCGCCGCACCGGCGGCCAGTACTTCCCGGCCCGGTCCACCCCGGCCGGGTACGCGCCCACCGACCGCGGGTACGGGTGCGCCCAGTCGTCGCCGCTGACCATCGCCGCGGTGTGCGGCGCGTTGGCCAGGGGGTTGTCCCCCGCCGGCCACTGCCCCGAACCGACCTGCTCGATCTCCGCCCGGATGGCGATCATCGCGTCGCAGAACCGGTCCAGCTCGGCCAGGTCCTCGCTCTCGGTCGGCTCCACCATCAGCGTCCCCGCCACCGGGAACGACATCGTCGGGGCGTGGAAGCCGTAGTCGATCAGCCGCTTCGCCACGTCGTCGACGCTCACCCCGGTCGCCTTCGTCACCGGCCGCAGGTCGAGGATGCACTCGTGGGCCACCAGGCCCTTGTTGCCGGCGTACAGCACCGGGAAGTGCCCCCGCAGGCGCGCCGCCACGTAGTTCGCCGCGAGGACCGCCACACCGGTCGCCCGGGTCAGCCCCTCGGCGCCCATCATCCGCAGGTACGCCCACGGGATCGGCAGGATCCCCGCCGACCCGTACTTCGCCGCCGAGATCGCCGGCGTGGCGTCCGCGTGCGCGCCCAGCGGGTCACCGGGCAGGAACGGCGCCAGGTGCGCGCGCACCGCCACCGGACCCACCCCGGGGCCACCGCCGCCGTGCGGGATGCAGAACGTCTTGTGCAGGTTCAGGTGCGACACGTCCGCGCCGAACTTACCGGGCTTCGCGAACCCGACCAGGGCGTTGAGGTTCGCCCCGTCGACGTACACCTGACCGCCGGCGTCGTGGACCTTCGCGCACAGCGACGCGATGCCCGTCTCGTACACCCCGTGCGTCGACGGGTACGTCACCATGATCCCGGCGAGCGCGTCCCGGTGCTTGTCGATCTTCGCGTCGAGGTCGACGAGGTCGACGTTGCCGTTGTCGTCGCAGGCCACCACGACGACCCGCATGCCGGCCATCACCGCCGACGCCGCGTTGGTGCCGTGCGCCGACGACGGGATCAGGCACACGTCGCGGTGCGACTCGCCGCGCGACGCGTGGTAGGAGCGGATCGCCAGCAGCCCGGCCAGCTCACCCTGCGACCCGGCGTTGGGTTGCACGCTGACCGCGTCGTAGCCGGTCACCTCGGCCAGCCACGACTCCAGCTGACCGATCATTTCCCGGTACCCGGCGGTCTGCGTGTCCGGGGCGAACGGGTGGATGTGCGCGAACTCCGCCCAGCTGACCGGCTCCATCTCCGTGGTGGCGTTCAGCTTCATCGTGCACGATCCGAGCGGGATCATGCCCCGGTCCAGGGCGTAGTCGAAGTCCGACAGCCGCCGCAGGTAGCGCAGCATCGCCGTCTCCGAGTGGTGGCTGCGGAACACCGGGTGGGTGAGGAAGTCACTGGTGCGGGCCAGGTCGGCGGGCAGCGCCGCGTCCACGGCCCCGTCGAACGCGGGCACCCCGAACGCCGCCCACACCTGCGCCAGGTGCGCGTCGGTGGTCGTCTCGTCGCAGGACATCCCCACCCGGTCGGCGTCGACCAGCCGCAGGTTGACACCTCGGTCCGCGGCGGCGGCCACCACCTCGGCGGCCCGTCCCGGCACGTGCGCGGTGACGGTGTCGAAGAACGCGACGTCCGCGACGTCCACGCCGCCGGCGCGCAACCCGGCCGCGAGCCGCGCCGCCATCTGATGGGTACGCGCCGCGATGTCACGCAACCCGTCCGGGCCGTGGTAGACGGCGTACATGCCGGCCATCACCGCGAGCAGCACCTGCGCGGTGCAGATGTTGCTCGTCGCCTTCTCCCGCCGGATGTGCTGCTCGCGGGTCTGCAACGCCAACCGGTAGGCCGGGTTGCCGTCCGCGTCGCGTGACACCCCGACCAGGCGCCCGGGCAGCATCCGCTCCAGGCCCGCGCGCACCGCCAGGTAACCGGCGTGCGGCCCCCCGAAGCCCATGGGTACGCCGAAACGCTGGGTGGTGCCGGCGGCGATGTCCGCCCCGATCTCCCCCGGCGCCCGTAGCACCGTCAACGCCAGCAGGTCCGCCGCGACCGTGACGAGAGCCCCGACGGCGTGCGCGGCCTCGACGAGGCCCCGGTGGTCGCGGACCGCCCCGGACGCGCCCGGGTACTGCAGGTGCAGGCCGAAGAACTCCCCCGGCAGCTCGTCGCGCTCGACGTCGACGACCCGCACGTCGATGCCGAGCGGCTCGGCGCGACTGGTGATCACCGCGATGGTCTGCGGCAACGCGTCGGCGTCGACGACGTACACCCGGCTCTTGCTCTTGGAGGCCCGCCGCGCCAGGGTCATCGCCTCGGCGGCGGCGGTGCCCTCGTCGAGCATGGACGCGTTCGCGGTGGCCAGGCCGGTCAGGTCGGTGACCATCGTCTGGAAGTTCAGCAGCGCCTCCAGGCGGCCCTGGCTGATCTCCGGCTGGTACGGGGTGTACGCCGTGTACCAGGCCGGGTCCTCCAGCACGTTGCGGCGGATCACCGCCGGGGTGTGCGTGCCGTGGTACCCCAGCCCGATCATGGAAACGGCGACGGTGTTACGGGCCGCGAGGGCCCGCAGCTCGGCGATCGTCTCGGACTCGGTGGCCGCCTCCGGCAGGTCGAGGGTGCCGTGCCAGCGGATCACCTCGGGGATCGCGGCGTCCATCAGCTCGTCGATCGAGCCGTGCCCGACGACCTCCAACATCCGACGCTCATCGTCGGGGCCGGGACCGATGTGACGGGTGGCGAACTGCTCTACGGTCATAGGGGGCACTCCCGGGGCGAGGTCGACGTGTCGGCCTCCCCCTCTGTCGCACCCATGGGTGCTCCACAGTGCCTGCCCACGAGGTCCTTTTGCCTGAGAGGTTCCGGGGAGGATTTGCCCCTTCGGCGCCGCCCTGAGTGCCCTCGGGCGGTCTCTCCCACGTGGGTGTTACCGGCATGGTCAACGCTACCAGCGCCGGTGTTTCCGGCAGATGTCCTCCCCCGGCGGTGCTCAGACCCCGACCGTCGCCGGGTTGTCGGCGACCCGGGCGGCCAACTCCGGCAACAGCGCGCCCAACGGCGCGTCGACGCACACGGTGGCGTGCCCGTCGCCCCGGGTCGGGCCCTGGTTCACGATCGCCACCGGGATGCCCCGTTTGGCCGCCCGAATCACGAAACGTCGCCCGGACATCACCGTCAACGACGACCCCAGCACCAGCAACGACCGGGCCCGCTCCACGGCCGCGAAACAGCGCGCCACCCGCTGCGGCGGCACCGTCTCCCCGAAGAACACCACGTCCGGTTTCAGCATCCCGGTGCCGCAGATCGCACAGTCCACCGTCCGGAACGCCGCCACCTGCTCATCGGGGAGATCAACGTCACCGTCCGGGTTCACCGCGGCGACCTGCGCCACGAAGTCCGGGTTGGCCTCGCGCAACCGCCGGTCCAACTCCTCCCGGGAGGTCAGGTTGCCGCAGTCCAGGCAGATCACCTCATCCAGACGGCCGTGCAACTCGATCACCGACGTGCTGCCGGCCGCACCGTGCAGACCGTCGACGTTCTGAGTGATCACCGTGTCGACCAGACCGGCCTGTTGCAGCCCGGCGACCGCCCGGTGCCCGGCGTTCGGCGCAGCCCCCGCGATCAACCGCCACCCGAGGTGGCTGCGCGCCCAGTAGCGCCGCCGGGCCAGGGGATCCCGGGTGAACGCCTGGAACGTCATCGGGGTGTGCCGCCGCGCCACCCCGCTGGGCCCCCGGTAATCCGGGATGCCCGACTCGGTGGACAGGCCGGCACCGCTGAGCACCACCACCCCACCGTCGGCCACCAGCGCGCGCACCGCCTCGAAGCTCTCCGTCACCTCTCCATGCTGCCTCAACCCACCCGCCGACGCCGAACCCCCGGCCACCCGCCGCTCGCCGCTCGGTCGCAGGTCGGGGATTCGACCTCGGGTGGGCGTCGCGCTCTGCGCGGCGTGGGCGGCTCGGCGTGGGCGGCCTGGCATCGTGCTCTGCGCGCTGACGGCCGGTGGCTGTCGCGCTCTACGCGGCGACGGTGTCGGCGACGACGCAGGCGATGTTGTCCGGCGCCCCCGCGGCCTCGGCCAGACCGATCAGTGTCCGCACCGCCTGCTCGGGATCGGTTGCCGCGCTCAGCGTCGACAGCAGGTCGGCACGGTCGACGACGGCGGACAGGCCGTCGGAGCACAGCAGGTACCGATCACCGGGCAGGGCGGTGCGCAACGCGAGATCCGCCTCGACCTGCTGGCCGCCGCCGAGGGCGCGCACCAGCACAGCGCGCTGCGGATGCGCGGCGGCCTGGTCCCGGTCGAGGCGGCCCTGCTCCACCTGAGCCTGCACCCAGGTGTGATCCTGGGTGAGCACTGACAACTCACCGCCGCGCAGGAGATACGCCCGGGTGTCACCCACGTGCACCAGGGCCAGGTGGGCACCACTGAACAGCAGCGCGGTCAGCGTGGTGACCGGCTGGTACTCGTCGGTCGCCAACGCGCGCACGGTGCGCTCGGCGTCGGTGACCGCACCAGCGAGCATCGTCAGCAGATCGGCGGCCGGACCGTCGGCCAGTTCCAACGGTCGCAGCGCGTCGATGGCGGCAGCGCTGGCGGCAGCGCCGCCGGGTCCTCGCATCCCGTCGGCGACGGCCAACAACCGTCCGCTGGCGTACGCGGTGTCCTCGTTGCTGTCGCGCACGGCCCCGGTCTCACAACCAGCGGCATGACGGACGGCCAGGGCGGGTTTCGCCTCAGACATGGTGGTGCCCCCTTCAGACAGGTGGTCCACGAGGACGGAGGCCAGCCGTGCCCGAGCCGCGGTGTCGGCGGTGACCTGCCGCCAGTACGCGGTGACCGCCTCGGCCGCCGCCGCCGGCTCCAAGCCACACACGGCGCGGATCGTCGCCAACGGCATACCGATGCGGCGCAACTGGGCGACCAGCCGCGCCAACGGCAACTGGTCCGGGTCGTAGAGCCGGTATCCGGACTCGGGATCGATAGCGGCCGGCGGCAGGAGCCCCACCTGGTCGTACAGGCGCAGCGCCTTCGGCGTCAGCCTCGCCGCCTGCGCGAACGCCCCGATGGTCAACAACTCCACGTCGCCATCCTCCTCGTGCCGGTCACCGCGACCGGCACGCACCAGGCTGGGGGTTACCCAAAGGTCAAGGTCAAGCTCGCCGGCCAGGAAACCACCCCCGACGCCCAGCCGGCCGTCGTGCGCCCCGCAGGTCTACCTCGTGGTGGTGACACTGAGGGCGAAGGTGGTGACGGCCAGGGCCAGGTACGCGCCGGGGAAGATCACATTGTGGTGAACGCCGGCGCGCAGGTGCGCGGCGACGGCACCGATGAAGAACAGGGTGAGGCCGGCAGCGGCGGCAGAGCCGACGAGCGGAACACCGACAAGGCCGAGCAGGAGACCGGCTGCCCCGGCGGCCTTGAGGGCGCCCAACAGCGGAAGCCAGGAGGATGGCACACCAACCTCCGCGGAGTTCGCGAGCACGAAGGGGGCGCGGCGGAAATCGGCGATCGCGATGGCGGCGTTCGCGCTCATCGTCGTGACGGTCACGATCAGATAGATGGCGTCCATGCGGGTCAGCGTTCCCATCCGGGCGTTCGGTGGTCGCCGAGGATCTTCCGGAGCGGTAGGTTCACGGTGTCGGACTCCTCAGGGTCGCTACGGTCGTCGCGGGTTGGTCACCCCCATGACGTCGCCCGTTGCGGAAAGGTGACCCCTGTGGATTCGGACGAGGTTCTGGCCGCACGGTTCGAGGAAGACCGGCAGCATCTGCGGGCGGTGGCCCACCGCCTGGTCGGTTCCGTGCACGACGCCGACGATGTGGTGCAGCAGACCTGGATCAAGGCCAGTCAGGCGGATCTGAGCGACGTCGCGAATCTGCGCGGATGGCTCACCACGGTGACGGCCCGGCAGTGTCTGGACCTGCTGCGGGCGAGACGCCGTCGCGGTGAGGTCGTCCTCGACGACGCCATCGAGACGGCCAGTGTGACATCGCGCCCCACCGCCGTGACCCGCACCGGTGAGGAGGAGGTGCTCCTCGCCGAGTCGGTAGGACTGGCGCTGCTGGTGGTGCTGGACCGGCTCTCCCCGGCGCAGCGGATCGCCTTCGTGTTGCACGACCTGTTCTCCGTCCCCTTCGAGGAGATCGGCCAGGTGATGGACCGCTCACCGGCAGCGGCGAAGAAGCTGGCCAGCCGGGCCCGCGACCGGGTCTACGTGGCCGCCAGCGATCAGCCGACCCTCCAGCGGCAGACGGCCAAGCACCTGCTCCTCGTGGACGCCTTCCTCGCCGCGTCTCGTGGCGGTGACCTACCGGTGCTGCTCGACCTGCTGGCCCCCGACGTTGTCCGCCGGGTCGACCGAATCCTGGTCCCCGATGACGTGGCGACCGAGATCCGCGGCGCGCGCCTGGTGGCCGAGGAGACCAAGCTGTTCACCGCACGCGCCCGCACCGGCGCGGTGGCCTGGATCGACGGGGCGCCCGGCATCGTGATAGCCCCACGCGGTCGGCTGCAAGCCGCCCTGCGTCTGGGCATCGTCGCCGGACTCATCCACACGATCGACGTCATCGGCGAACCCGGCCGCCTCGATCGCCTCACGATCGCCGTCGCGGGAAGCCACGGCCGCGCCCGAGCCCACCGCCGGTAGGTTGGGCACATGCGTGTCGTCATCGCCGGAGGCCACGGCAAGATCGCCCTACTCGTCGAGCGTCACCTCACCGGCCGCGGCGACACCGCCGTCGGCCTGATCCGCAACCCCCAGCAGGCCGCCACGCTGCGCGCCGCCGGCGCCACCCCCGTCGTCTGCGACCTGGAACACGCCGACGCCGCGGAGGTCGCCGCGCACCTCACCGACGCCGACGCCGTGGTCTTCGCCGCGGGCGCCGGCCCCGGCAGCGGCGCCGCCCGCAAGGACACCGTCGACCGGGGCGCCGCCGCGCTCCTCGCCGACGCCGCCACCCGCGCCGGTGTCCACCGCTACCTGCTCGTCTCCTCCATGGGAGTGGACGACCCACCCTCCGCCGGCACCGACGACGTGTGGGCGGCGTACCTGCGGGCGAAGAAGGCCGCCGAGGACGACCTGCGCGGCCGCGACCTGGCCTGGACGGTGCTACGCCCCGGGCGGCTCACCGACGACCAACCCACCGGCCGGGTCACCCTCACCCGACACGCCGGGCGGGGCGCGATCAGCCGCGCGGACGTCGCCCACGTCCTCGTCGCCCTGCTCGACGAACCAGCCACCACCGGAGCGACCCTCGAACTCGTCAGCGGGCCCACCCCGATCGCCGACGCCATCCGCGCCGCCACGACCTGACCGGCCCCACGGAGGAGAGCAATGGACCCGCAGCCACTCGATCACCGCTTCACCGCGCCCATCGAGAAGGACGGCGCGTTCGCCAGCGACGCCGGCACCGAGGTGACCTTCCACCTCGCACAACGCCTCACCTGAGCACCCGGGTGGGGACGCACCCCACCCGGGTGCTCACCGCTGCTGGTGGCGCGGCAACGCCGACTGATCCACCACACCGCCGACGAACGGCGCCCCCGGCGTCTCCGCCGCGATCCGATCCATCGTCCGGGCCAACTGCTCACTGCCATCATCGAGATGCCGCGCCGCCGCCTGCATGTGCGACACCATCATCTCCCCGAAAATCCGCAACGCCTCCCGGGTCGCCACCGTGTCGTCGAAACTCGGCCCCGCCGCGCTGCGATACTCCGCCACGGCCCGCTCCGCTTCCTGCTTCGCCTCCGCCTCCGCCGCGTGCAGGTAACTCTCGTACTGCACCCGGGCGTACTCGGCGACCCGCCGCGCGTAGTCATGCGCCTGCGCGATGATCTGCTCCGCCTCCCGCTGCGCCGCGGACAGCAGATTCACCTCCCGCGCCGCCGGGGCCTTTCCCGCCGTCCCCGTGCTCGGGATCACCCCGTGCCGGTGCAGCTCCACCCGGTCGGTCAGCCGCTCGTTCTCCGCCCGCAACGTCGCGATCTGCGTCGCCAACACATCCAACTCGTCGGCGATCTGCATCCGGAACCGGTCCACGTCGGCGTTGTCGTAGCCACGCCGTGCGAACGACGCCGCACCGAACTGCCACCGCCGAACCCGATCGGCGGTCATCCGCACCTGCACCGCGCCGGAAACCTGCATCCCGTCGTACCGGCTGATCGGGGTCGCGCTCACCTGTGCCCACCTCCCGAAACGTCACCGACAGGCGACTGCTGCACCGCCGTACGCCACGCCGGGCCGTACCACTGCTCACCCAGGCCCTCGTGGTGCACCTGACCCGCGTGGAAACCCGCCTGCAGCAACGCCCGCACCGCGTACGACACCATCTCGTCCGACCCACACACGAACACGTGCCGGGAGCGCCAGTCACCGTCGGCCAACGCCCGATCCACCGCGTGTGAAAACTCCCCGGGCCGGTTCGCATCGGCACCCACCACGTAGGTGACCGTCAACCACGGATACGACGACGCCAACTTGTCGATCGCGTCGCTGTCGTAAAGCTCACTGCGGGAACGGGCCCCCACGTACAGGTCCACCCGCCGGCGGGAACCCTCCGCCGCCACCTGCTCCACCAGCGCCTTCACCGGCGCCCAGCCGGTGCCCGCGACCAGCAGCAACAGATCACTGGAGCCCGCCGACCACAACCCCAGCCGGTCCCCGACCGGCGCCGCCAGGTGGATCCGATCCCCCACCGCCGACCCGTAGACCAACCGCGACGACACCGCGCCACCCGGCGCGGCCCGCACATGCAACTCCAGGGTGCCGTCCGCCCGCGGCGCGTTCGCCGGCGAGTAGTACCGCCACGAACGCACCGACGGATGCGACACCCCGATCGACTGACCCGGGGTGAACGGCAACAGATACTGCGGGCGCACCGTCAACACCGCCACGTCGAACGCCCGCCGCTCGTGCGCCACGATCTCCGCCACCCACCACGGCGGGTTCACCGCCTCGGCGGCCTGCGCGGCCTCCATCATCACCTGGGCCACCAGCCCGTACGCGGCCGCCCAGTCCGCAGCCAACTCCTCGGTCCATCGGTCGGCGAGGAAATGCTGCAACGTCGCCAACAGCGCCTCACCGACGGCCGGGTAGTGCTCCGCGCGTACCGCGAACTTGCGGTGGTCCGCACCGAGATCCTGCAGGAAACCCACAAGCCGGTCCACCTGGTCCACGTTGGACACGATGTGCCCCAACGCGGTCACCAGACGGTCCCGCTGCCCGGCCATGTTCGTCGGGAACATCTGCCGCGTCTCAGGATGAGCGAGGAACAACGTCGAGTAGAAATAGAGCGGCACCTGGTCGCCGTGCTCGGCGACCACCGACCAGCTCTGCTTGAGTTGGGCCGCGTCCACGCTCAGGCGCCCGACCGGTCTCCGGAGGCCACCACCTGGTCCTGCACCTGACCCAGCACCGTCTGCACGTCGGCCAGGATGTCCGCCGGCACACCCAGCTCGGTCAGCGTCGCCAGGAGGTGCTCGCCCACCTTCGCGTAGTGCTCCACCGGGATGTTCAACGGCTGGTGCGCCTCGGCCAACCCACGGCCGGTGTACTCGTTCGGACCACCCAACACCGTGGTCAACATCAACGTCAGGTGCCGCCGCTGACCCACCATCTCCACCTCGGCGAAATAGCCCGCCAAAGCCGGGTCGGCCAACACCTTGTCATAGAACAGCTCAACAGCCGCCTTGACCGAGCTGGCACCGCCAATACGGTCGTAGTGCGACTTGGGGGCAGCCTCTTCGGTAACCGTCACGGTCGTTTCCTCCGGGGAAGGGTCGATAACCGTGAGGGACCATAGCGTGTCAACCGCCTGGGGTCATTGCCCCCCTATCGCGTTCCCGACAGATGCGCAGAACGCAGCGTCACCACTACCGACGGGTATCTCCACAATCGGCAACCAGAACGACACCCAGGGTGTCCACAGTGGAGCGAAGTCACCCACCGGCGCCACGCACCGTCACCGACGGTCGCGAAAAAACCTACCGAAAAAACCGGCCGCCGCGCTCAGCCAGCCCGCCGCCGCGCTCGCCGCGCAGCCAACTCGTCACCCACCGGATCCGACCCCGACGCCACCGCACGCTCCACCGGAGCGCTCGTCGCCGGCTCCGCCGGCAGATGCGACAACGACCCCTGAATCTCCTTGAACGCCCCACCGATGGCAATCCCGAAGACACCCTGGCCACCCTGCAACAGGTCGACCACCTCCTCCGGCGACCGACACTCGTACACCGTCGTCCCATCGGAGATCAGAGTGATCCCGGCCAGATCCTCCACACCACGCGACCGCAGCGCCTCGATCGCCTTACGGATGTTCTGCAGGGACACCCCCGCATCCAACAACCGCTTCACGACCTTCAACACCACCAGATCCCGGAACGAGTACAACCGCTGCGTCCCCGAACCAGAGGCATCCCGCACACTCGGCACGACAAGCGCCGTCCGCGCCCAGTAATCCAACTGCCGGTAACTGATGCCCACCGCGTGGCAGGCCGTCACACCCCGGTAGCCGACCGAACCGTCACCCTCAATCGCCACACCTGGCGACGAGGCACCCGGTTCGTCGAACTCTCCACCCGGATCGGAATCCCGCGGCTCGTGCATCCGGACAACCTCCCCCGTCAGTGTGGCGACGCGTCGTTTCCGGGACGCGCACCCCTCGACACGGCAACCCTATAGCCACCTTCAGGGGTTACCACGGAGGAACCGACACGACACGCCGCGCAGCCACCGAGAAAGATCACCAACCGAACCGGGGCAGCACCGACCGCTACCCCCGGGAGCAGAGCCCACGGCCCACCTCAGCCCGCGAAATCCTCCGGACGCACCTGCTCCAGGAACTCCCGGAACTTCTCCACCTCGTCCTCCTGCTCATCAGGAATGACGATCCCGGCCTCGCTGAGGACCTGCTCAGCACAACGAATCGGCGCACCGACACGCAACGCCAACGCGATCGAATCGCTTGGCCGCGCCGACACCCGCACCCCATCACCGATCAACAGATCCGCGTAGAACACGTTCTCCTTGAGCTCGGTGATCTCCACCGCCTGCAAGGGCGCCTTCAACGCCGCCAACACGTCCCGCAGAAGATCATGCGTCAACGGTCGGGCCGGCTTGACCCCCTGCTGCTCATAAGCGATAGCCGTGGCCTCGACCGCGCCGATCCAAATCGGCAGATAGCGGTCCCCCTCGACCTCCCTGAGCAGGACGATCGGCTGGTTGCTAGGCAGCTCCACCCGAACTCCGACCACGCTCAGCTCGCGCACCGCCGCCTCCGTGTCGTTGTCACCTACGCCGCACCGCGCCCTTCCCTGCACGGTACACGGACCGCGACACGGTCGTCCCGTGCGCTACCGCACCACGCCCGCGCCAGAAAGGGGTTACCCCGGCAAGCCTACGGCACGCTTCCCGGAAGAGATCTTTCCGCTCAGCCACCACCCACCGGGCACCCTCACCGACCCAACGTCGAACGCAAACCCACCCGCACCAACGCCGCGTGCAACTGCTCCGACAACGCCACCAACTCACGCGCCGTCTCCGCCGCCCGAGCCCGCGCCGCCGGATCACTCTGCCGCGCCAACGGCGCCACCAGCTGGGCGAACAAACCAACCTCACGATCCGCCGCCGTCCGGTAACCCCGCAGATGCCGCGGCTCCAACCCGTACGACGCCAACCCCGCCACCGCCGACGCGATGATCAACGCATCCGCGTCATACCACCCCGGCGGATCCGACACCAGCACACCGAGCCGCTCCAACTCCACAAGCGTCGACTCGTCGATCCCACTACGCGCCACCAGATCCGACCGGCCGAGCCGCACCTGCGACGACTCGGCCGGCTCCACCGACTCACGACCCGGCACCGCACCATCAGGACCAACCGCCACCAACGCCGGCCGCGACCGCCCCGGCTGCTCACCAGACGAATCCCACTGGGCCAACTGCTCACGGATCACCCGCAACGGCAGGTACTTGTCCCGCTGCGCGGTCAACACGAACCGCAACCGCGCCACATCGTCCCAGCTGTACTTCCGGTAACCCGCCGCCGTCCGCTGCGGCTCGACCAAACCCTCGGCCTCAAGAAACCGCAGCTTCGAAATCGTGGTGTCCGGGAAATCCACCCGCAACTGCCCAAGCACCTCACCGATGCTCATCAGCGGCTCAGACCGAGCCGCCCCGGGTGACATGGAGGCCGCAGGCTCGTTCACCCCCGGCCGGCCTCCTCCTCCGGGCGCGGACCGGCGATGAACACCACCCGGAACTTACCGATCTGAACCTCGTCACCATTGCTCAACGTGGCCGCCTCGACCCGCTCACGATTCACGTACGTGCCATTCAGGCTACCCACGTCCCGCACCGTGAACGTCCCACCATCGCGGTGGAACTCCGCGTGCCGACGCGACACCGTCACGTCATCGAGGAAGATGTCACTGTCCGGATGCCGGCCACTTGTCGTCACATCGTGGTCCAACAGGAACCGGGCACCCGCATTCGGACCTCGACGAACCACAAGCAGCGCCATACCCGGCGGCAACGAGCCGGACATCCGGCTCGGCACCACATCGGTGTCCGGCCCTTCCAGCACTTCGTCGAGCGAACCGAGATTGAGCGTCGAAGTGACGTCGAGCGGGGGGAACTCGTCGTCTGGCCGCGTCATGGGACCACCTCACGGATCTGTTCGGTCGGCGTCGGGTAATGGCGGGTCTGGCCGCCGGGCAGGTGAACACCCGGCGGCTGGCTCCCCGTGCCCGGGAAGGCAATTCCGCAACGCTCAACTATTTGGGTTCTCGGTCGACTGGGCGAGCCTAGCCAGCGCCGAAATGCAGGGCAACCGGACGCGCGCACACAACCCACGCACCGGATCACGCACACTCAGCCTTCGGTGATCTTCTGATAAGCAGCCGCCGTCAGCAACCCATCCGTCGCCGTCGGATCGTTCGGCGTGATCTCCACCAACCAACCCGCACCGTACGGATCAGTGTTGATCAGCTCCGGCGTGTCACCCAACGCCTCGTTGGGCGCCACCACCGTACCGGCGACCGGAGCGTAGATCTCCGACACACTCTTGGTCGACTCGATCTCACCCAACGAATCACCGGCCGCGACCACCGCACCCGCCTCGGGCAACTGCACGTACACGATGTCACCCAGCGCGTCCTGCGCGAAGTGCGTGATACCGACCCGGATCGAACCCGTGCCGTCACCCGCCACCCACTCATGCTCGGCGGTGTATCGCAGATCCTCAGGAATCACCAGACGCGTCCTTCATCCATCGGTGCCCCGGACCACCCGGGCCCGGCGCGGCCGCGCCGGTCAGGAGACCGGACGGGCGTGTTCTAACTTGATCGGAGCGTGCAGCGCCGAAACCTCGGCAACCTCACGCTCCCCAAACGTCACGTTACCGCCGACACCCCGGACCGATGCCACCACCCCACCAGGAATGTTCAACGCCGTCCGCATCGTCGCCGGATCACCGATCACCGTGATCGTGTACGGCCCCGTCAACCGACGCCCCTCCACCATCAACGACCCGTTGTCCCCGTCGAGGAAGTACGTCGACGCGATGATCCGCACCGTCGCCCGGTCACCACCGGCGATCTGCATCGCCTCCGCGCCCGCGCCCCGCAACTCCTGCACCGCGTCCAACACCCGCGTCGCGGTGATCGGCTTGACACCCGCCTCGAACTGCACCGTCAACCCCGGTCCGACCGCCGGCAACGTACCCGCCAGGATGCCCAACTCGTTCGCCCGCCGCGTCGCCTCGTCCAACGCCGCCTGACGACCCTGCTCACCCGAGCGCAACTGCCGCTGACTGTCCTCCAGGGCACGAATATCCTGCTGAAGACGACTCTCCCGCGCATCCAGATCCGACAGGATCCGCACCAGGTCCTCCTGGCGCGTCGCCCCCAACGTCGGATCCGTCGACGTCGTCTTCAACTGCACGACCAACGTGAAACCCAGCAGCACCAACAACGCCACGATCATCACACCGGCCGTACTCCACCGGAACCGACCCGCCGCCACCGGTGGCACCGCCACCGACTCCCCGGCCGGCTCGGCCAACCCGTCAGAAACCGCCACCGGCTCCCCCGACCGCGGCACCGCCGCGCTCAGGTCCACCGTCGCACCGTCCTCGACCGGCTCCACCGCCGGCTCCTCGTCCGGCTGCGCCGGCTCCTGCGGGGCCAACGGGCTCAGCTCGTCCGGATCCGGCGCCTCCGGACGCGGATCCGGCTCACCCGCCGGCCCACCCGGACGCGTCGGCCCAGCCGGCTGCGGCCACCCGGTCCCCGTGTCGCTCTGCTCGTCACTCATCGCCGTCAAACCTACGCCCGGAACAGGTGCCGACGGATCGCCGCCACGTTGCCGAAGATGCGGACACCCAACACGACGACCACACCCGTGGACAACTGCCCACCCACGCCGAGCTGGTCACCCAGATACACGATCAGACCAGCGACAAGCACGTTCGAGATGAACGACACCACGAACTGCTTGTCGTCGAAGATACGGTCCAACCGGGCCCGCACCCCACCGAACACCGCGTCCAACGCGGCCACCACCGCGATCGGCAGGTACGGCTGCAACGCCGCCGGCACCGTGGGATCAAGCCACACACCCAGCACCACACCGGCAAGCAACGCCAGCACCGCGATCATCGGCCACCTCCGGAGGGGCTAGCGGTCGTCGTCGGACCAGACGACCCAGGACTACCGGACCGGACACCCGACGCGGAAGGGCTCGGACTGACCGACGGCTTCGCGTAGCGTAGCTGCGGCTCCGGAGCCGCCGGCAGGGTGAGGTCATCGGCCTCCCGCACACCGAACGACAACCCGGTCTTCTGCGCGACCTCCCGCATCACATCCGCGTTCCGGCTGTCCTCGAACCTGCGCCGCATCGAACCCGGCCCGACCGCCGACACCTCGTACGGCCCCATCACCGGCCGGAAATCCACGAGGATCGCATCACCCGCCGTACGGATCGTCGACGTCGACGTCAACCGCTGCCCGTTGATGGCGATCGCCTCCGCACCGGCACTCCACAACGCGTTCGCCACACCCTGCAGATCGCTGTACAGCACCCGCGACGGCCCCGCCCCGGCACCGGTCACCGCGTCCGCGTTACCCGGCCCGTCCGCCAACCGCACCACCACGCCGTCACCGCGCACCCGACCCAGCCCGGTGCTCGCCTCCAGGTCCCGCAACCGGGCCGCCGCCGACCCGCTCAACGCCGCGTCCCGCTGCCGACTGACCTCCTCGCGTAGCTGGTCCGCGCGCGTGGACAACCTGTCGGTCTGACTCTCCCGCTCCTTGATCTGCGCCACCAGACCGGACCGGGCCTGGGCCCGCCCCGGCTCGTCCGCCATCGTCTGCCGGTACGCGACCGCGAACAGGAAACCGAGCAGCACCACCACGACCAGACTGACCGACCGGGCCGGCCAGGCCCGCCACCCCCGCACCGACCCGCTGGACGCCGAACGCCGGCGGGCAGCCGCCGCATCCGCGTACCCCGGATCCAGCGGGTTGCGAAACAGCTCGGTGAGGAAATCCGGCGCGTACACCCGATCCTGGCGGGGTTTGCCCGGCTGCGGCGCGCTCATGCCGCCGCACCCGGGCCGCGCGCCGCGCGCACCAGCCGCGCAGCCTGCACCACGTACATCCCGCCGGCCACCCAGTAGAGCACCAGCCCCCACCACGCCAACGCCCAGCCGATCGCTGCCGTCGCCGTCGCCGCGGCGCTCCACTCGGAGGCCAACAGCAGCACCGGGAACGCCGCCAGCAGCAGGAACGTCGCGGTCTTGCCCACGTAGTGCACCGGCGGCGGCCCATACCCGTAGCGGCGCAGCACCGCCAGCGAGCCGAGCAGCAACAGCTCGCGGGCCAGCAGCGCCGCGGTGAACTGCCACGGCACCACCTCCCGCGCGGTGAACGCGACAAGGGTGGCGAGGATGTAGAGCCGGTCGGCGAACGGGTCGAGCAACTCCCCGAGTCGACTCACCTGGTGCAGACGGCGGGCGATCCAGCCGTCGACCCAGTCCGTGGTGCCGCCGATGGCCAGGACGACGATCGCCGCCACGTCGGCTCGCTCGACGAGGAACAGGTAGAGGAAGAGGGGCACGCCCAGCAGCCGTACGAAGCTGATCAGGTTGGGCAGGGTGAGCACCTGGTTGCCGGGGGCCTGGTCACCGGTGTCCCGCGGTTGCTCCGCCCGAGCCGGACGCGACACCGATCCTCCTCCACGCGCGGACCCCCGGCCGACGTCGGGCGCGGCGGAGGGTCGTACGCGCTGTCGGGCCGGCCCGCGCCGGCTCCCCTGCGGCCCCGGGTGAGGCCTCTTCCCTGATCCGGCCCGCGATCTCGAAGATCACGGGCCGGGTAAGTGCGCTGTCACTATATCGGGCCGGCCCGCGCTTGCCGGGCGCCGCCGCTGGCCCTTCGGTGCGGCTCTGCCGCACTGTGGCGTGGATCACCACGCGTAGAGCGTCCTAGGATACTAGTGGAAACCGGGACTGGGCGGGGGCGGTCAGGCCGTCTGAACCGCCGGATCGGCCTGCTGCTCGGGCACCGACTGGGTCGCCGCCCGACCGAACGCCACAAGCGCCGCCAACAGGTCGTGCTGCGTCCTCGCCGGCATCCGATCCAGCACCGACTGCACCGCCCGCCGCCGCCGCTCGGCCAGGTCCCCCAGCAGCGCCAGCGCCGCGGGAGTGGGCACCAACCGCACCTCACGCCGGTCGCGGGGATCGGCCACCCGGCGCAACAGCCCGGTCGCCTCCAGCCGGTCACAGAGGCGGCTCGCCGACGACGGCACCACGTCCAGCAGCTCCGCCAACCCGTTGACATTGGTTTCCGCTCGGCTGGCGATGAGCGTCAACACCCGCAACTGGGTGGGCGGCACCTGATGCCCCGACGCGGCCGAGTCGAGCACAGCGATAAGAGTCCCGGCAGCCGCGTCGATCGCCGCGGCGAGATCCGCAGATCGCTCCACCCGATGTCCCCTGCCGTCGTCGCGCTGGTGCCCGCCAGACGGAGCGGCGGCAACCCTCACCCGCCGTCCCGCTCACGCGGACCGTGCCAGTCCAGACACACCACGACAGCGTCGTCGCGTAAATCGGATTCCGCGTGGTAAGCGTGCAGTTCGCGCATCACCGTACCAACCGCCTCGGCCGCCGGCTGCAACCGCGTGGCGCGCAGCGAACGAGCCAACACGCGCTCGCCGTACGGCTCCCGGCCCGGCGGCTCGGCGGCCCACACCCCGTCACTGACCACGAAGAGGCGGTCACCCGGCTCGAGGAGCAACTCCTGCACCTCGTAGCGGGTCTCCGCGAACATCCCCAACGGCAACTGCTGATCAAGCTTCAACGGCTCCACCGTGCCCCCGCGCATCCGCAGCAGGTGGGGCGAACCCGCGTCGACCGCCCGGACCCGGCCGGTACGGGTGTCGACGTCAAGCAGCAGGGTGGCCACGTACCGGCGGCCCCGGTGCTGATAGAAGACCGTGTCCGACGCAAGCTCGGCCTGCTCCACCAGGCCGCCTCCGGAGCGACGCGCGTTGCGCATCGCGTTCACCGTGACGGCGGTCAGCATCGACGCGGCCAGCCCACTGCCCTCGCCGTTGAGCACCGTGACGGTGAGCCGGTCGCCGTCCAGAGACCAGTCGAAGTGGTCCCCACCCACGGTGTACGCCGGCTCCAGCTGCCCGGCCAACTCGAACGCGTGGTGCGCCACGCTGCGACCGGGCAGCAGATCCCACTGCATCTCGGCGGCCATCGTGAGTCGCTCACGGCGACGCGCCCGCCGGTACCGGTCGGTCCCCCGGTCCGCCGCACGCATCGCCACCGCGAGAGCACCGGCGATATCGGTCGCGTGGCCGGTGACCGTCGGATTCGGTACGGCCGGCAGCTCGATCAACAGCACACCCAGCCGCTCCCCCCACAGGGTCAACGGCAGGTAGAGCCGGCAGGGACCCTCGCCGGCGGCGTCGCGTACCGGTTGCTGGCTGCTGAAGCACCGCTGCGCCACGGTGTGGCAGGCCAGGAACCCGGCCGCCGGCAGGTCCGGGTCCAGCACCGGCCACAGCCCGCTGATGCGATAGTCGGCGACGAAGACGTCGGTGCGCACCGCGCCCAGCGTCGACCGGATCGCCCGGTCCGCGGCCTCGGCCAACTGGTCGGGCGGGGCATCGCGCAGCGCGCGCGACACCACGTCCGGCGGGTCCACCATGGTTGTCCTCTCCAGAAGCTTGCTACAGGGCAAGCATCATACGGACACCCCGCGACGGCGAACCCCTGCGGTCAGTCGTCACCACGGGTCGCGAGGACGCCGTGGAACGCGTCGGGCACCTCGAGGGGCGGACCCTCCGGCCGCCAACGCGCCACCGGCACGATCCCGTCCGCCGTCGGCGCCCAGCGGCCCAGCAGCGGCGCGAACGCCGCCGGTGGACGCATCCGGAACTGCGGCCCCATCATCGCCAGCGCCTCCGGGTGACCTGCCAACTCCTCGGTGTCGAAGTCCACCACGAGCAGGCTGCCCGGCGCCGCGGCGGCGTACAGCTCGTCGAGCGTGTGGGTCAGCGTGGCGTCGTCGAGGAACGCCGCGAGTCCGAGGAAGACCACCCCGACCGGCCGGCGGCCCCAGCCCGGCACGAAACGGTGCAGTTGCGCCGGGTCGATCGTGCCGATGTCCGTCGCGTCACCGAAGCCGTAGCCGGCCCGGTCGCTGCCGGCGAGAACGCTCTGCCCCAGCCGGATGGTCACCGGGTCGACGTCGGTGTAGAGCACCGTCGCGTCGGTGGCGACCTCGTGCACGTTGCCCATCGTGGGCACCCCGGCGCCGAACACCAGGAAACCGTCCACGTCGTGGGCGACCATGGCCCGCACCGCCCGACCCAGGAACGCCCGCAACTCCCGGAACACCGGGGCGCACGGCCCGTACGCCTGCTCGAACGCGCTCGCGGCGGCCACGTCGACCGGGAAGTGGTGCTCCCCACCGAGCCAAAAGTCGATCATGCGGCCGGTGCTCGGCTGGTCCGGTTCACCCATCGACAATCCTCCCTCCGGACCGGTCGTCGCCAGCGTACCGACCCCGACGCGCTCAGCGGTATCGCGGCGCGGAGACGTTCCCGGCCGCGATACTTGCCATAGGGCCTGTCGGGAGGTGGACGGTGAACTCGGCGGACAGCGCGGCGGTGGTGGTCGGCGTGGACGGATCACAACCCGCCCTGCGCGCCGTACGCCTCGCCGCCACCGAGGCAGCCCGCCGGCACCGGCCACTGCGGATCGTGCACGGGTTCGTCTGGCCGCTGCTGCACGTGCCGCTCTCCCCCGCCCCGGACGCGCCGCCCGGCGGTGGGCTGCGCCACCGGGCCGAGGAACTCGTCCAAGCCGCGGTGGCCGAGGCCGAGGCGACCGTACCGGGGCTGTCGATCTCCGGCGAGATCATCGACGGTGAGGCCGCCGCGGTGCTGGTGGGCGAGTCGCCCACCGCCGCGCTCATCGTGCTCGGCGACCGTGGGCTGGGCGGTTTCTCGGCGCTGCTGGTCGGCTCGGTCGCGGTGCAGGTCGCCGCGTACGCCGACTGCCCGGTGCTGGTGGCCCGCGGCGAGCAACGACCCGACGAGCCGGTGCTGGTCGCGGTGGACGGCTCGCCGGCGTCCCGGCTGGCGGCCGACTTCGCGGCCGAGACCGCCGTGTCACGCGGCGTGCCGCTGCTGGCGGTGCACGCCTACCGGCACCCCGGCAGCAGCGGCCCCGGCGACATGCAACCCCTGGTGTACGACGAGGCGAAGCTACTCGGCGAGCAGGAACGGATGCTCGCCGAGTGGTTGACCGACCTGACCGAGCACCACCGCGGCCTGCGGCTGACCTGCCGGGCGGTGCGCGGCCGGACCGGCGCCGTGCTGGCCGACGCGTCCGGCTCCGCGCAACTGGCGGTGGTGGGCGGGCAGGGGCGCGGCGAGGTGACCGGGTTGCTGCTGGGGTCGGTGAGCCAGTCGATGCTGCACCACGCACGGTGCCCGGTCGCCGTGGTCCACGGCCCCCGCTAGGACCGAGGTTCACCGGCCGCCAGACGGGTAGACGGCCGCGGTACGCCGACGGCGACGAGGGCGACAGCGGTCGCCCAGACCGACGAAGGAGACACCAGATGCCAGGACCACGGCCGGGCAGTAACGCGTACGACAAGCAGCGGGCGCGGTTGCGCAATGCGATCGACGACTCCGGACGCCGGGTGCCCGACGGCAAGGCCAACCAGGTCGCCAACCGGATCCTGCAGGAGGATCGGGGACAACGGGGCGTGGTACGCGGCGACCGCACGTACGGCCCCAAGAGCGAACGCGAACCGGGCGACCCGAAGTGAACAGAGTCGACGTTGCCGACGGCGCCATCGCGGGCGCCGTCGGCAGCACCGCGCTGAACGTGGTCAGCTACCTCGACATGGCCCTGCGGGGACGGCCGGAGAGCGACGTCCCACAGGAAACCGTCGACCGGCTGGCCGGGATCGCGCACGTCAGCCTGGGGTCCGACGGCCGGGCGGCGAATCGCCGCTCGGGCCTCGGGCCGCTGATCGGCTACGGGCTCGGCGTCGCCGCTGGCGTCGCGTTCGCGTTCTACGCCGGTGGTCGGCGCCAACCACTGCCGATGGCCACCGGCCTGCTCGGCGCCGGCGTGATGACCATGACCGACGGGTCGATCACCGTGCTCGGGATCAGTGATCCGCGCACCTGGCGGCGCTCCGACTGGATCTCCGACATCATCCCGCACCTCGCGTACGGTCTGGCGGCCGCCGCCACCTGGAACAGGTTGCGGCGGCCGTCAGGTCGCGGTCGTTAGGGGCCGTTACCGGGTGTCGCTGTCGTCCTCGGCCACTGGTTCACCGGCCGGGCCGTACGGCGACACCTGCCCCTTGGGCACCGGCCGACCCTCGTCGCCGCGCGACGAACCACGGTTGAGCGGGTGCCCGGTCGGTTTGGGTCCCTTGCTGTCCTGGCTGGTGGCTCCCTTGGCGTTACGCCGGAACTCCTCCTGCTGCGGGTTGACCACAGGTGTCTCCCTCCGGATACGGCGGGCGGGCATCGACCGCCTCCACCGTCGGCATACCCGCCCGCTCCGGTGCCATTCCGACCCCGTCCGCCGGCGCGACGGCTAGCGGCACGCGGATCGGGTACCCGGTCGGTGTGGGCAACAATCGAACGGTGGCGCGGGTCCTGCTGGACCGGCGTGGCCGCACGTACGCGGAGGAGGCCGGCATCCGGCTCACCGACCGCCCCGGTCCGCTCTACCAGTTACTGGTGCTGACCACCCTGCTGAGCACCCGGATCCGGGCGTGCGTGGCGGTGGACGCCGCGCGGGAACTGTTCGCCGCGGGCTACCGCACGCCACAGGCGATGGAGGCGGCCAGTTGGCAGGACCGCGTCGACGCGCTGGGCCGAGGCCACTACCGCCGCTACGACGAGCGGACGGCCACCATGCTCGGCACCGGCGCCCGGCTGTGCCTGGACCGGTGGCACGGTGACCTGCGTCGACTGCACCGGGAGGCCCAGGGTGACCCGGCCGGGCTGCGTCGACGGCTCACCGAGTTTCCCGGCGTCGGCCCCACCGGCGCGGACATCTACCTCCGCGAAGCGCAGACGGTCTGGTCGGACCTGCGCCCGTACGCCGACCGTCGGGCGTTGGCCGGGGCGAAGCAGTTGGGCCTACCGGGCTCCCCGGACGGGTTGGCCGGCCTGGTGGACGAACCGGACTTCGGCCGGCTCGCCTCGGCGCTGGTGCGGGTGGCGCTCGGCGAGGAGTCCGCCGGCGAGGTCACCCGGGCCGCGCGCTGAGCCGCTCACTTCACCGTCTTGTCTCCCGGCCTGGTCAGGTGCCACACCAGCAGCGCGGCGAGCAACGCCAGGACCACCACCCCACCGGAAATGCCACGGCCCTCCTCGGGGCTGCGGCCGGCGCTGCCGAAGTAGATCACCGCGAGGCCGGCCAGCACCGTGACGAACGTACGCAAACCTCGGTCCTTCACGAATCGCACCGTAGGCGGGCGCACGTCCGCCGCGGGGCTGTTCCGGGTCGTTGTCCCCCGTCCGGGCGACCCGGTCAGCGCTCGGCGCTGAACCCGCGCAGCCGCACCCGACGCACCGCCCGGTCGGCGACCTCCACCACCTCCAGGGTCAGCCCGGGCAGCCGTACCGTCTCCCCCGGCTGGCCGGGCAGGTGCCGCAGCCGGGCCAGCACCAACCCGGCCACCGTGGTGTAGTCCCGGGACAACGGGAAGCTCAGCCGTACCCCCAGGTCGGGCAGGTCGTGCAGGGGGAAGTCACCGGGCACCAGCAGGGCACCGTCCTCCTCCCGGACCACCCCGTGCACGTCCCGGTCGGTTTCGTCGTACAACTCGCCGACCACCTCGGCCAGCAGATCCTCCATGGTGACCAGGCCGTCGATGCCGCCGTGCTCGTCGACCACCAGGGCCAGTTGCTGATGCTCCTGCCGGAGCTGACGCAACGCGTCGGCGACCGGCAGGGTCACCGGCAGCAGCACGGGCGAGCGCACCTTCTCCCTCACCGACGCCGTGCCGGCCTGCACCAGGTCGCGGATGTGCACCACTCCGAGCAGCTCGTCCAGGCCACCGGCACCGGTGACCGGGGCGCGGGACCGCCCGGCGGCGGCAAGCCGGCGGACTCCCTCGTCGGCGGCCAGGCTCGCCGGCAACGTCATCACCTCCCGCCGGGCCACCAGGATCTCCCGCAACGTCCGGCCGGCGATGTCGAACGCGCCGGTCAGGATCTCCCGCTGCTGCGCCGACAGGCCACGCTGGCTGGCCAGCATCTCCCGCAACTCCTCCTCGGTCATCTCCGCGCGGTTGGCCCGCGGGTCGCCGCCGGCCAGCCGTACCACCGCGTCGGTGGCCCGACTGAGCAACCACACCGCCGGCCGGGACAGCCGGGCGAGCAGGTCCAGCGGGCCGGCACTCAGCAGCGCCCAGCGCTCCGCCCGCTGCATCGCCAACCGTTTGGGCGCCAACTCGCCGATCACCAGCGTGACGAACGTCAGCAGCACGGTCACCAGCAGCACCGCGGCGGGACGTGCCACGCCGCCGAGGAAGCCCAACGGACCGACGAGCGGCTCGGCAAGCGACACCGCGGCCGCCGCCGAGGCGAGGAAACCGGCCAGGGTGATGCCGAGCTGGATGGTCGCCAGGTAGCGGTTGGGGTCACGGGACAACTGCACCAACCGGTCCCCGGCGCGCGACCGTCGCCCCAAGCGCCGCAACTGCCCCTCGCGCAGCGTCACCAACGCCATCTCGCTGCCGGACAGCGCGGCGTTGACAAGCACCAGCACGGCCACCAGCGCCACCTGCACGAGCTGACCACCCATCGCGCACCCCCGTCCGCCGCCTCAGGTCACTCAACCGCAGCGGAGCCGGTCCCGGGTCCGGTTTGCGCCCGCGCCACCGCTCAGTCGACCTCCAGGTCGTCGAGCGAGATGGCGTGGCTCATCAACCAGCGGGCCAGCGCCGACATACCGAACAGCCAGAGCGGCACCGATTCGGTGGGGCCGTTCGTGGCGTAGATGGCGAACCGCAGGTCGGGCGCGCGGTACGCCTCGATCCGCCACCGGTGCTGCCGGTCCCGCCAGACCGCCGAAGGGTCCATGGCGTCACCGTAGGTGACCGCCGCCGGCCCGGGGGCCGGTTAGCCCGGCACCGATCCGGTCAACCTCCGGTCGGCGCGACACCCGTCGCCGGAAGCTCCACCCACGGGCAGCGCCGGGCGGGGTGGTGCGGGCTCAGGTGACGACGATCCGGGCGTCGTCGGGCAGTCGTCGGGTCGCGCCGCGACGGTCCAGCAGTTCCAGCAGGGGCACCGCCACCCGGCGGGTGGTGTCCAACGCCTGCCGGGCCGCGGACAGCGTGAACGGCTGCGGCAGCCCGGCCAGCACCCGGACCGCGTCGTCGAGCGCGTCGGGCAGCAGCACCACGTTGTCGGCCAGCCGCAGCAGGGCGCCGGCGCGCACCGCCGCGCCGATCTCCCGGGGGCCCAGACCGAGGTCGACGAGACGGTCCGCCTCGGGGGCGCGGAACGGCCGGTCGCCGTACTCCTCGCGGACCCGCCGCACCGCTCGGGCCACCGGTTCGGGCAGCGCGTCGGCGCCCGCCGCGCCGACCCGTCCGGCGTGGATCCGCAGTGGGGGGCGGACCAGCGCCTCGACCAGCACCCGGTCGGGCAGGGCGAGGCGCTGGCGCAGGGCGTCCACGGGCATCCCGGGCTCCAACGGGTGCTCCCGCGCGTAGCGGGCGACCTCCTCGGTCACCTGCTCGCCGAGGCGCCGCCAGTGCTCGGGGTCGGCCAGCCAGTCACCGGCCACCGGCGCGGTGTGCACCGGAACGCCCATCCGGATCAACGCGCCGGCCCGGACCAGCCGCCGGCGGCGCAGCTCACCGACCAGGTCGGGTCGACCGTCCAGCTCGGCGAGGACCTGCGCGCGGGCGGCCGCGGCACCCCGGCGGGCCAGCGGCGGCGGTGCCACGTCCAGCACCCGTACCCCGCCGGTCACGTGGTGGCGGCCCGGGTCCCGTAGCAGCGCCCGGTCGCCCACCAGCAGTGGCAGCGGGCGGGACAGGCGCAGCCGCACGGTGTCCGCGCCGAGCGGTCGGACCCGGACCGGCACCGCCGCCGACCCGACGTGCAGGGTGAGGGTGGCCGGCAGGTCGGCGGCCGGGTCGCCGGTGAGCCGGACGTCGACCAGGTCGGTGTGCTGGAACCGGCCCGGGGTGAGCAGCGCGTCACCGCGGCCCAGCCGGTCGCGGGGCGTGCCGCGCAGGTTGACCGCCACCCGGGCCACCGCGGCGGCCTCCGGTCGGGCCTCGCCGAGTGAGTGCAGGCCCCGCACCCGGACCGGTTCGTCGGCGCCGGCCACCTCCAGTTCGTCGCCCACCCGTAGCCGACCGGCGCCGAGGGTGCCGGTGACGACGGTGCCGCTGCCCCGCACGGTGAAGCTGCGGTCGACCCAGAGCCGGACCGGGTCGTCCACCGGGGGCGTCGGCAGCCGGGCGGTGAGCCGGTCCAGGGCGGCCCGCAGCTCCGGCAGACCAGCGCCGGTGCGGCCGCTGACCGCCACCGCCTCCACCGCGCCGAGGCTTGTCGCGCCGATCTCGGCGCGGGCGCGGGCCGTCGCCGGCCCCGGATCGGCCAGATCCGCGCGCGTCACCGCCAGCAGGCCGTACGCGACGCCGAGCGCGTCGAGCGCGGCCAGGTGCTCGGCGGACTGCGGCATCCACCCCTCGTCGGCGGCGACCACGATCAGCGCCGCCGGCACCGGGCCGACCCCGGCGAGCATGTTCGGCACGAACCGCTCGTGGCCGGGCACGTCGACGAAGGCGATGGTGCCGCCGGAGGGCAACGTCGTCCAGGCGAAGCCCAGGTCGATGGTCATCCCCCGGCGGCGTTCCTCGGCCCACCTGTCGGGTTCCATCCCGGTCAGCGCCCGGACCAGTGTCGACTTGCCGTGGTCGACGTGCCCGGCGGTGGCGACGACGAACACGCTCAGTCGTCCCCGGGTACGCGCAGCACGGCCGCGCGGACGGCGTCGTCGGCGTCGGCGGGCACGCAGCGCAGGTCGAGCAGGAGCCGGCCGCGCACCACCCGGCCGAGCACCGGCTGGTCTCCGGTGCGCAGCGGCGCGGCGTAGCGCTCGGGCAGGCTCAGCGCCCACGAGTCCAACTCGACGCCGGGTGCGCCACCGCCACCGACCACCGCGACGGCCGGCACCACCTCCGCCTTACGGCCGTCCGCGCCGAGCCGGTCGCGCAGCCGCTCCACCCGCTCGCGCAGGGCGGCCGGATCCGCGTGCAGGGCCGTCCGGGTCGGGGTGGCCGGTTGGTGCAGGGTGGCGGCCAACGCGGCCAGGGTGAGCTTGTCCACCCGCAACGCCCGGGCCAGCGGGTGACGGCGCAGCCTGTCGATCAGCTCGACGTCGCCGAGCAGCAGCCCCGCCTGCGGGCCGCCGAGCAGTTTGTCGCCACTGGCGGTGACAAGCGCGGCCCCGGCGCGCAGAGTGCTTGTCGCGTCCGGTTCGTCGGGCAGCAGCGGATCCGCCGTGAGCAGGCCGGAGCCGATGTCGGCGACCACGGGCACGCCGAGGGTGGCCAACTGGCGTACCGGGGTCGCCGAGGTGAAGCCGGTGACCTGGAAGTTCGACGGGTGCACCTTGAGCACGAAGCCGGTCTGCGGGCCGAGCGCGGCGGCGTAGTCGGCGAGGGTGGTGCGGTTGGTGGTGCCCACCTCCCGCAGTCGAGCGCCGGTGCTCTCCAGCAGGTCGGGCAGGCGGAACCCGTCGCCGATCTCGACGAGTTCGCCGCGGCTGACCACGATCTCCCGGCCGGCGGCCAGGGCGGTGGCGGCCAGCACCAACGCGGCGGCGCCGTTGTTGACCACGTGCACGGCGCCCGCGTCGGGCACGGCGGCGGCCAGGGCGTCGAGCGCGGCGCGGCCACGACGGGCCCGGCGGCCGGTGTTCAGGTCCAACTCGACGTCGGTGTGCCCGGCGGCGGCCACCACCGCGGCGACCGCGGCTGGCGACAGTGGTGCCCGGCCCAGGTTGGTGTGCAGCACGACGCCCGTGGCGTTGAGCACCGCCCGGGGGCCGGGCGCGGGCAACGCGGCCACCGCGGCGTCGCGTACCTCGTCGGGGTTGATCTCGCCGCGGCGGGCCTGCTCCTGGAGGCGGGCCACGACCGCCTTGACCTGGTCCCGGCCCAGCGTCGCGCTGGCCGCGGCCAGCAGCGGGTCGGCGAGCAGCGTGTCGGTGCGGGGCACCCGGCGTCGCGGGTCCACCAGCCCGTCGCCCATCGCGTCATCTCCTGCAGCGGTTTGGCGGAGACGGACGGGAATCGAACCCGCCTGGCCCGGGTCCCGGACCACTCCGGTTTTGAAGACCGGGAGGGGCACCAGCCGCCTGAACGCCTCCACCGGACATTCGATCACACCGAGGGCGGGGCCGCCCGATCAGATGGAAGATCCATGCCGGTTCGCCGGGCGTCGGCCCGCTCCCGCTGCGGCACCACCGTGTACCGAGGGTCGCGGGCGGAGGCGACACCGCCGTAGAAGATGCCGAACCGGGTCAGCACCGAGGCAGCCAGCAGCGCGGCACCGGACAGCGCGCTGACCGACCGGCTGCGCCGGCCGAGCAGCGCACCGGCGACCCCACCGGCGGTGAGCAGCCGACCGGCGCGCAGCAACCGACCGGGCCGACCCACCCGGTACGGCTCACTGAGCAGACCGAGGCGGGTCTCCACCCGGTGCGCGCCGTACAACTCCAGCGCCGCGCCGGCCACCGCCATCCGGCGGGCCGGCCCCGCCTCATCCGGCGACGCGGCGAGCAGACCCACGCCAGCGCCGCTGGCCAGGGCGCTGCCCGCGAAGATGACAGGCAACTCGGGGTACGCCTCGTGCCACGACGGCACGGCCGTGTCGGCGAGCAGCACACCGGTGTACGTGGCCAACGCGGGCGCGGTGCCGGCGGCGAGCAGCCCGGCGGCGTGCCCGAGCGACGGCAACGCCCGACCGGCCAGCCCGAGCGGGCCGTGGCGCGGCAGCACACCGGCGGCCTCGGCGATCGCGGCGACGCCCGCGGCCGGCCCGTACGCGGTGAGGATCCAGGTGCCCATCGACATCGGCGAGGTCGGCTTCGCCACCCGGAGCATGTGGTGGAACCGCGCCGGTCGGCCCAGATCCCTGATCAGGAAGACGGCGCTGGCACTGACGGCGGCCAGTGCGGTGACCCGACCGGCGCGCCGCAGCGTCGGCCGCCCGGTGAGCTGCCCACCCGCGGCGAGCAGCGACGAGCCGGCGGCCAGTCCGCCGGTGAACAGGTACGCCGCGATGTCCCACTTCCAGACCGGGGCCTTGAGGATGGGTCGACCGTAGTACGACGTGAACTCGGCCTCCGGCACCCGCAGTTCCTCGCCGCCGCCGCGACGCCCACCCCGGCGACCAGCCCGCCGGCCGGAGGGTTCGGCGGTCCGCGACCGCTGCGAGGTCAGGTCCGCTCCCGAGTCGACGCCCACCGCTGCGCGCCGTACCCGCGGACCACCTGACCGGTCGACGCCGTCGGCGGCCGATCGGCCGGAGCCGTCAGCGGCCGATTGGGCGGCGCCGTCCGTAGCCGATTGGGCGGCGCCGTCGGCGGCGAGCCGGTCGCGGTCGGCGGCGGCCGATTGGCCGACCCCGTCCGCAGCCGATTGGGCGAGGCCGTCGGCGGCGAGCCGGTCGCGGAAGCGGCGGAACAGGTCGCCCACCTCGGGGCGCTGGGGACTCACGAGGAACCTCCGACGAACGCGGCGACGGTGGCCGCCGCCATGGCGAGGGCCGCGAGGCCGGCGCGTTTCCACATGGCCGGCAGGTCGCGGGTGGTCACGACCGGATCCGGTGGCAACCCGTACACCTCGGGCTCGTCGAGGAGCAGGAAGAACGCCCCGTCACCACCCACACCGTCGTGCGGGTCGTGCCCGTACAGACGCGCCTCCGGCACCCCCCGCCCCCGCAACGTCGCCACCCGCGTGGCGGCCCGCTCCCGCAACTCGTCGAGCGGCCCGTACTGGATCGACTCGGTCGGACACGCCTGCGCACACGCCGGCGTCATACCCGCACCCAACCGGTCGTAGCACAACGTGCACTTCCACGCCCGACCATCATCCTTACGCTGGTCGATCACCCCGTACGGACACGCCG
>NZ_JBEZZW010000036.1:0-70072 GCF_040639415.1 Micromonospora sp. NPDC023888
GGCGGTGACCGTCCGGGTGACGGTCACCGCCGATTGCGTGGTCGAACCGTCAGGCGGCCGAGCAGGCGGTGTCCAGCTCCTTGATGGCGGCTTCCAGGGCCTTCTTGCTGGGCTTGGCGTCGGCGGACTTGTTGTACGCGTCGCTCAGGCCCATCATCTCGTTCTGGATTTTCTCGGAGGCGGCGGTGACTACCTCGTTGGCACCTATCGAGTGCGCCAGGATCGCGACCGAGCCGGCAGCCCACTGGGCACTGACCGCGAAGTGCCCGGCTGGCGGGCCGATCTTCTCGGCCTTGGTGATCTTGGCCGCGTTGTCTCGGATGTCCTTCTTGATGTCGGCGCAGGCCTTCACTGTGGTCGCGTCATTGGCCGCGGTGCTGGCCGCGGTGGTGGCCGCACCGCCGGTCGGAGCGGCGCTGGAGGCCACCGGGGACGGCGAGGTTGCGGTGCCCTCAGATTCGGGCTGCGGATCGCAGCCGGACATGGCGATCGCCGACGCAGCGGCCAAGCCAGTCAAAACGAGTCGAGTTCGGTTCATCGATGTTCCCCCATGATCTTCATGTTCGGCGCACGCTACCAGCCCCGGTCGGACGGGTGGGATCAGTTAGTGGGCCGACGAGCACCGAACCCTAGGTCTGGAGCCCGCGACGCGGTGTCCAGGGCATCCTCCGTGGTGACGTCTTCCGCGAATCCGAAGGCGTCAGCTTGGCATCCCGGAGGCAGTGAGGCGGCGTCCGCTCATGCCGAGATGAGGAAGGCGTTCGTATGGTGTGTCACCGCAGTGCTGCCGCGAGTTCGGCGGCGTTGTCGAACGCGGGTGCCGCCCTTTCGGATTCGTCTTCCGTGAGCGTGACGGACTGGGCGCGGGCCAGCATCTCGGCCGCAGTCTTTGGATCGTGCAGCACCATCGCAAGTTCGGCGCGGTAGACCAGGACCTCTACCTGCTCGACCCGGTCGTCGTCGGCTTGCGGGCGGGCCAACGCGGTGTCGAGGATCCGAACGGCCTGTCCGACGCTTCCCCTGGAATCGGCCTGCACAACAGCATTCGCCAGGGCCTTGGACAGCCGCCCGGCAGGGGTGGCGGCCGGCATGGGTGCGGTGGCGGCGTCCCGAAAGACGCGGATCCAGTTGCCGCCCGGGTCGATGACGCTGAATCCGCCCAACCCGTCGGCGTTCTTCCGCGCCCTGGGCCGGGTCATCCGCGGCGTTCCGGACACCAGTACCTTGCCGTACGCGGCGCGCATGCCGGCTGCGAATGCCCGATGCAGTCCCTCGATGTCCGCGGTGAGTACGAGACAGGAGCCATAGGACTGCTCCGGGTCAAATCCGGCGATCTCGAAGAACTGCAGATGCAGGTCTTCGCGCTGCACCCCCACACAGGCGTTGGGCTTGCGTTGCTTGTACGTGGTGCGGAAACCGAGAACTCCGTAGAAAGTCTCGATGTCGTCGATGGATGCGCACGGCAGCAGGGGAACGGTCCGCTCGTTGGTCATGCCTCCTTCCTAGGCGTCACAGGGTGTCCGTCGCACATGGAAATAGCCGATCGTCGTCTTCGATCAGCCGCCCGGGCAGCGGGTGTCGCCGCCGCTGTGTTCCATGCAGTACCCCGGCGGGCCGGGCGTCGTCGCTGCCGGCGCCGGATCCAGGCCCTGGCCGGCGGAGGCAGCGAGCGGCACGGCGGGCACGGCGATCACGACGGTTAGCACCAGGAAGACGACTGCTGTGCGTACGAGCCGCAGTTGGTACGCGACGAGCGCTACGAGGGCCGGCCCGGCGGTCGCGACCAACGCGGCGATCAGCAGGGCCAGGCTGGCCCGACGCTGGATGTCATCGAGTTCGCTGGGCTGGTTGTCGTAGCTGGCGCTCCACTGCTCCAGGATGATGCCCACCCACCACAGGGCCGCCGCGATCAGTCCGCAGATCCAGAGCAGGACCAGGAGTGCCACGATCGGGCCACCCCGTCGACCTGTGCCGACCGCTCCTGACGTCATGCGGTCCAGCCTGGGTGGCTCAGGTTGGCCGGGCATGAGTCGGCGTACTCAGGTTTGCTCGGCGAGGGCCCGCGGGAACTCCACCCGGTCGAACCGGTGTGCCGTTGGCGCGGGTCGACACGTCGGGTCGCCGTACACCAGCGTGATTCGATGCGACACCGGACCGGATGCGGCGGATGTTCAACCAATCAGCGTGTGACTCGGGCCGCGTTCCGCCAACCGACGCGGTCGGTGCTCAAGGGCTCAGGCAGGACCGAGCGGGCCGTGCGGATCTCGGAGATCTTGTATGTTCCGCACTGACGATCACAGACGTGAGTGGAAGGAACGACAAGTTCACATGCGACGGAAGATTTCGGTAGGCATCCTCCTGGCACTGGCCTTCCTGGTCCCGGCGACACCGGCGGTGGCGCAGACCAGATCGTCCGGTCTCACCGAAACATCCTGCGAAGCTATCGTGTACGAGGATATTCGCGAGCTTGTCACCGTCGACCTCGATACCGCCTCCGACACCGAGGTGCGGGTGCTGGCGAACCAGATCATGTCCGCGGCGGTCGCCGACTCGTTGACCGTGTTGCCCGGCAGAATCCAGGCGCGGCTGGACGGCACCGCGAATGATCTCCGCGCGTTCCTCAAGACGAGCCTGCAGACCACCTGGAATACGGATCTGCGGATCGCGGCGAACCGAACGATGCCGAACGCTGGTGCCAACGTGCACGCAGCCGCGCAGGAGGCGCTCGACAACGGGACCACCGATGTCCTTCTGGCTTACCTGAACCACGGCCTGTACATCGCACGTGCGCTCGACTCCGGGTCCCTCAAGCTGTACACGGATATTCGCGAGCTTGTCACCGTCGACCTCGATACCGCCTCCGACACCGAGGTGCGGGTGCTGGCGAACCAGATCATGTCCGCGGCGGTCGCCGACTCGTTGACCGTGTTGCCCGAAACAATCCAGGCGCGGCTGGACGGTACCGCGAGTGATCTCCGCGCGTTCCTCAAGACGAGCCTGCAGACCACCTGGACCATCGATCTGCGGATCGGGGCGAACCGGACGATGCCGAACGCTGGTGCCAACGTGCAGGCAGCCGCGCAGGAGGCGCTCGACAACGGGACCACCGATGTCCTTCTGGCTTACCTGAACCACGGCCTGTACATCGCACGTGCGCTCGACTGCACGTCCTAGCCAGCGGCGTCAGCATCGGCCTGACGTCTCGGAGGCCGTCGGGTGTCTTCGGCGGCTGTGGCCGGCGGGCTCGGGTGGGCCGCTCCATGAGGGGCGGGCCACCCTCTCGGCGGGCCCGACAGGTGGGAAATCGGGCGGTTCTTCCTGTAGTCCGCTACCGCAGTTGGTCGCGGCGGCGGATCAGGTTGGCGGTCTGGGCGGTGTTGCCGGCCAGCTCGATGGCTTTGTCGTAGGCAGCGCGGGACCGCTGGGTGTGGCCCAGTCGGCGTAGCAGGTCGGCGCGGGTCGCGTGGTACGCGTGATAGCCGGCCAGCTCGTCCTCAAGACGGTCGACGGCCGCCAGCGCCACCTCGGGCCCGTCGAGCTCGGCGACCGCGATGGCCCGGTTGAGGGCGACGATCGGCGAGGAGTCGAGGTGGGCGAGTTGGTCGTAGAGGGCGACGACCTGCCACCAGTCGGTGTCGCGGATGTCGCGGGCGGAGGTGTGCACGGCGTTGATCGCGGCGAGGATCTGGTAGCGGCCCGGAGCCACGCCGGCGGCGGCAGCGGCGAGGCGCTCGCGCACGAGCCGGTGACCCTCGGCGAGCAGCGCCGCGTCCCAGGCCCCACGGTCCTGCTCGTCGAGGGTGACCAGTTCGCCGCTCGTCGAAACCCGAGCGGGGCGGCGGGCCTCGGTGAGCAGCATCAGCGCCAGCAGGCCGGCCACCTCGCCGTCCTCCGGCAGCAGGGCGCGGATCAGGCGGGTCAGCTGGATCGCCTCGGCGGTCAGCTCGTGACGGATGGGATCGGTGTCGGGGCCGGTCGCCAGGTAGCCCTCGTTGAAGACGAGATACAGCACGGCGAGTACGCCGGAGATCCGTGCCGGGAGATCCGCGGCGGCCGGCACACGATAGGGGATCCGAGCCGCCTTGATCTTGGCTTTCGCGCGGGTGATCCGCTGTTCCAAGGTGGTCTCCCGCACCAGGAAGGCACGGGCGATCTCGGGCACGGTCAGCCCGCCGAGCATGCGCAGCGTCAGTGCCACGCGGGCTTCCATCGCCAGCGCCGGGTGACAGCAGGTGAAGATCAGCCGCAGCCGGTCGTCGTCGATGACGCCGAGAGATTCAGGTGGGGTGTCGTCGTACACCATCTGAGCCTCCCTGTGCTTGTCGTCGCGCTTGTTCTCGCGCCGGATCCGGTCGATGGCCTTGCGGGTGGCGGTGGTGGTCAGCCACGCGCCGGGGTTGGGGGGAACGCCGTCGGCGCGCCACCGTTCCACGGCGGTCGCGAACGCCTCGGCCGCCGCCTCCTCGGCGATGTCGAGGTCACCGAAGCGCCGAGTCAGCGAGGCGACCACCCGGGCCCACTCGTCGTGGTGGGCCCGGGTGACTGCCTCTTCAACGTCGCTCACTGGAACGGCCGCACCTCGATCTTCCGATCGCAGACCTTCGACGCCTCCGCGGCGAGCTTGAGCGCCGCATCCAGATCGGGGAGCTCCCACACCCAGACGCCGGCGAGGTACTCCTTCGACTCCACGAAAGGCCCGTCGGTGAACACCACCTGCTCGCCCCGGTTGTCGATGACGGTTGCCGCGTCGGTGTCCGCGAGTCCGCCCGCGAAGACCCAGTAGCCCTCGGCGATCAGCCGTTCGTTGAACGCGCTGATGGCAGGCTGCCTGTCCGTGCTGCCGGGATTGCTCTTGTCATCGATCACGGAAGCCAGGTACCGCATCTGAAGATCGTCTCCTGTGGTGTCAAGAAGGGTTGTTCGGTGGTCGGGGGCTTCAGGCCATTGCATACCGCGGGCGCCCGGCCGGCCGGTGGACCTGGATCGTCACGCCCTTCGCGTCGACCCGCGACTCGACCAGGTCGAGCGCTAGATCCGGACCGTTCTCCGGGAACAGTCTTGCGCCCTGGCCGAGGATCACCGGGATCACGATCAGGGTCATCTCGTCGACCAGATCGTTCTCCAGTAGCCACCGGGTCAGGGCGCCACTGCCGTGCACCTGCAACTCACCCCCTGGCCTGGCCTTCAGCTCACCGATGGCCGCCGCCAGGTCAGCGCGGAGAACGGTCGTGTCCTCCCAACGCGGTGCGGAAAGCGTGGTCGAGGCCACGTACTTCGGGCTCTCGTGCAAGGCCACGCCGATGGGATGAGCGCGCATCTCGTCGATCGATCCCCAGGTGCCGGCGAACAACTCGTAGGTGCGCCGACCGAACAGGAACGCGTCGGCGCGCTGGTAGGTCTGCGTGATGAACGACCTGGTCTCGTCGGCACCCGCACCCCGGCCCCATCCACCGCGCTCGAATCCGTTCCTGCGGTCATCCGACGTGGCGCCGTTTCCCTGCATCACTCCATCGAGGGTGATCTGGGTCACGGTAGTCAGCTTCATGATCGCGGTTCCTTCGCCTTGGCGCCACCTCTTCCGGGCGGCCTTACCCCTGCTACGAACACCACCGCCCCGATCCGACACCTCTTCCCGAACTTCTTCGAAGAATCATCCGGAACGCCCGGCCGTCATCGCTCCGACCGCTCATCCCCGCGGCGCCCGGGAGGTTCGGACCGTGATGGCCGTGTCCCGTCTTCAGGGCAGCGGGTACGCGGTTAGACGGTCGGCGAGTTGCCTCGGGTGGCTGAGCGCCACCGAGTGCCCGCCGTCTATCTCGTCCGGGACGACGCCGAGCCGGTCGGCGGCCACCCGGCGCTGGAAGTCCGCCGGGAAGAACCGGTCCTCGCGTGCGATGAGCACCGTCGTCGGCACGTCCGGCCAGGCGTCCAGGGGCCACGGCTCGTTCCCTTCCGCGCTCACCTGCTCCCGGCTGTGTGTCGCCGCCGCGGCGACGATGTCAGCGGGCACGCCGTTGTAGAACTGCTCCTCCTCGCTGAGCCCCTCCGCGCCGCGGTAACCGGTGTTGGCCCACCAGTCACCGGGCCTCTCACCGGGCTTGGGGACCATCGGTGTGAGCAGGACGATCAGCCGTACCGGCACCTTGTCGGCGATGAGCGGCGCGGTGAACGCACCGTACGAGTGCCCGACGACCACGAGGTCGCTCCGGTCGCCAATCGCGTCGACCACCGTCTGGCCGAACTCGGCGAACCCCGCGGACCTGTCCTCGATCGGCAGCTCCGGTGCCACCACGTCGTGGCCGCGACTGGTCAGCTCGGGGACAAGGAGATGCCAGTCCCAGGCGCTGCCCCCACCCCCGTGGATCAGAACGAAAGTCGCCATGCCCCGAAGCCTCACACACCGGTACGACAGCCACCGCTCCCGACGCACCCACTCATCGGCAAGGCCGCGAGCGATGGCTGTCGTTCACTGTCCGAGAGTGCGGTAGCGGAGGTGTACGACGCCATTGTGGAATCGGCGCTCATCGAGAAGCTCAAGGTTGGCGCGTACGCCGGTCGGCAGCCCTGGCTTTCCCCCGCCGACGACAATGGGCAGGATCAACAGCTGGCACTCGTCGACAAGCCCGGCCCTGAAAGCCTGCGTCGCGAGGTTGGCCCCTCCTACGGTGAGATCGCTGCTGGCCGTGGCCTTCAGTTCGCGTACCGCGTCGGGGTCGAACCGTCGTTCGAGTCGGGTGTCGGCAGTTGACACCGCGGGAAGGGTCGTGGAGTAGACGACCTTGCTCGCCGCCTGCCAGGCGCTCGCGAAGCCGGCCGTGAGGTCGGACTGCGCGGCCAGAGCCGCGTTTGTCTCCCAGACGGCCATCGCCTCGTACAGGCGTCGCCCGTAGAGGAACGTGCCCACGGACCGCACCAGGTCGGTGGTGAACGCGAATACCTCGTCGTCAACCGGGAAGAAGTCGAATGCCGCGCGTTCGTCCTCGATGTAGCCGTCAAGCGACACGTTCGTCAGGTAAATCAGCTTCGCCATGCCTCCACCTCTCGATGATCAGCCGCAACGGCTTGGGCATTCTTCAGCGCGGCGTCCAGCTTGGTGAACGCTTGGCGCCAACCTTCCTCGCTGGGGTGCGCCAGGTGCTCGGGGAGCCACTGGCGGATCTCCAGTCGCGTCCGTCCGTCGGCCTCGTCGTGGAACTCGATCCGGAGTCTCGTCTCGAACGGCTCGATGCCCTCCTGCAGCCGGCCACCGACGTGCATGACGCCGTCGAGTAGTTCGCCGTCGGCGACGTCTGTGAGGTCGACGTGGATGTGCACGCGAAGACCGGGGTCGGATGCGTTGACCTCCGTCCACCGTTGAAAGCCGCCGGGGCGCACGTCGAACTCGATCTCGTCGCGCGGCAGTGAGTTGCCGGTCGGGCCCCACCACGCCGCCAGGTGATCGGGATCGGTGAAGGCCCGATAGACGAGCTCCCGTGGCGCGTCGAACACGCGGGAGATGACGAGCTGCGGAGTTTCGGTCTTCATTCGATCTCCCTGGGCTCGTCGGCCGTCCGGTCCGTTGCCCGTCCGGCGGCCTGGACCGCGGCGAGGTGGGCATCGAGGCGGGTGAGGGACGAGTCCCAGAGCCGCCGGTAACGCTCGATCCAGTCGGCCGCCTCGCGCAGCGGGGCGGCCTCGAGGTGGCTCGCGCGCCACTTGCCCGACCGCGACCGCGAGATGAGCGCGGCACGCTCGAGCACCTTCAGGTGCCGGGACACCGCTGGCATCGAGATGGACAGAGGAGCGGTGAGTTCGGTGACCGTGGCGTCGCGTTCGGCCAGCTCGGCGACGATTGCCCGTCGAGTCGGGTCGGCGAGCGCCGAGAACACCGCGCTGAGCTGATCGGTGCCAGCCATCGAAGCCCCTTTCATTTAACCACTGTGTTAAGTGTATTGCCGCGTGAGCGATGTCGTCAACGGACCGGTCGCCCGGCCAGCTCGGTCCCGCCGCCTGCCGGCGTCGCCGCCGTCGATCGGTGCCGGTCGCTGACATGGCATCCAAGGAGTACGATGGCGTCTGCGTGAATCGACGGGAGCCGCAACTCCTTCCGATTCGCCTGGGGAACGGAGGCCGTGCACGCCACGACCTCCAACCGCTGGCCTGGCTGTTGCCAGGCTGGCCGGGGGCGGCCTCGAATTCCGGTCGCTGCCTTAGCGGGGCCGACCGATTTTCTGGGTCGCCCACACCCTCCCAGGTGATTGGAAGGTGGTTCGATGATCGATCCACGTGTCACAACTGAAGAGCCTGAGCAGAGTCACCTCCCGTTGCGGTGGGTTGTGATTCTGGCCGTCGGCACCGGCGTGGGACTTCTGATCGGTTTTGCGGCTGGTCCCGCCGCGGGTGTGACGGTGGGCGTCGCGACGACCGGTTTGCTTCATCGCGTCGTTCGCTAGCCCGACTCAGGAATGCCTGAGATGCCTCAGGCACGGAGAGGTTTCGACCGGTTGCCCCGCGCCTGCCGAAACCGTTTGGCCCTCGGCGCTGCCGAGGGCCAACTTCGTGCCTGGGTGTAGGTGCGGGAGATGGCGACGGTATGCCCCTGGTCCTACGGTGTCGCCTCTCGATGCCAGGTCTCGGCGAGGAGGGCGTACGTGTAGCCGTCCACCCAGCCCCGTTCGGCGTGCCAGGAATCGCCGACGCCGTGCTGCTCACGACGCATGCCGACCTTCTCGAGGATTCGCACCGAGGCGAGGTTGTCCGCGAAACAGCCGGCGGTGATCCTCCGAATGCCCAGCCGGTCGAATGCGTGCGCCACCACCGCGGTGACCGCCTCGGTCGCGTAGCCGTTTCCGGCGTAGGCCGGATCGAAGATGTATCCGAGGTGGGCCTCGGTCCGTGGTGGCATGCCGGGTTGACCCATGCCGTCGACGACGTCGAGCGAGACGGTTCCGATCACCACGCCGTCGAGCGTCGCCGCCATGCTGTGGTCGTCAGGGTCTGCGGCCGCGCGTCGCCATACCGTGCGGAAGGAGTCAGGGTCGACCTGCGTGCGCAGTAGCCAGCGCGTGACCTGCGGCAGATTGCGGTACTCCAGGATCCGGTCGACGTCCTCGTCCCGCACCGGGCGAAGCTCGAGGCGTTCGGTGCGGATGGTGGTGTTCTCCATGAGGCCGCACGCTAGTGGACGCAGCCCGGCGAGACGCCCGAATATCGGGCCGCCCGGCCCGACATCGCGCACTGTCCGAGCGCTAGATGCAGAGTCGCAGCCCGGCCCATCGGTGCAGCCATCCCTTGGCCTCCACGCGGCGCTGTACCGTCGCGCGGCCCGCTGCGTCGTCCATGGCCGGAGACGGGCGGACAACCATTCCCACCAGGTCGGTCAGCCCGTGGCAGGCCACCAGGCGAACAGAGTCACCCCGCAGAGTCACCGCGACGCACGTTGCCGTTTCGGGCCAGCGCGATATCGCGTCCAGGGCCGACGTGTAGGGCGCATCGCCGTTGCGCAGGTGCATCCGTGCTTGATTTCGAATCTCCCACGGCACCTCAGGCAGGGCCCTGACGGCTCGGGCTTCGGCGCGTGCGTCCTCGCGTGGGTCCAGCTTCTCCCGGTCGAAGTAGGCGACATCCACGTCGCGCTCCGGCGCGACCGGGAGGCCGCTGATCGCGTCCCAGACGCGGTTGCGTACGAAGCCGGCGCCGATCCACCAGTCCGGTAAACCAAGGTCCGCCGTAGCCCGAAGGACACCCATCGCGCGCGGATCTGACTCGATCACGCCCACAACGTCCTGCGCGCTCACGACCATCTCAGGGACCCTCATTCGTGCCCGAGCGGCGGGACCTACGGTTTGCGGGCAAGGAGCCCGACGAAGGTGTGATAGGTGTCGGTCTGCTTCGGAGCGGGCGTACCGGGCTCCGAACGCCACTCGGCCAACGGCACCAGCCCCGGGTCCAGCACCGTCAGCCCATCGACGAACGAGAGGATCTCCTCGTCGGTACGCCAGCGGCCGGTGCCGAGCGACTCGTTGAAGACCCGCTCGACCTCGCGAGCCTTACGGGAGCCCTCGGGGTCTCGCTCGCCCGGGTCCCGGAAGTGCGAGATCGCCACGTAACTGCCGGAGGGGAGCGCGTCGATCAACTCCGCCGCCACCGCTCGCGGATCCTCGTCGTCACCGAGGTGGTGCAGGATCGCGAAGAGCAACAACCCGATCGGCCGGTCGAAGTCGAGGAACCGACGTGCGTCCGGGTGGTGGAGGATCTCCTGCGGTGCCCGAACGTCCGCTTGGATCACCGTCGCCGTGCCCTCCGCGGCGAGCAGGGCCCGTCCGTGGGTCAGGACGATCGGATCATTGTCCACATACACCACCTGCGCCTTCGGATTGTGCTCGGTGGCGACCTCGTGCACGTTGCCCTGGGTGGGCAACCCTGATCCGATGTCGAGGAACTGGTCGATGCCCGCCTCGGCGACAAGGAAGCGGATCACCCGACGCAGGAAGGCCCGGTTCGCCTGGCCGGCTGCCGGCCCGTCCGGTGTGATCCGCAGAGCGTGCTCGGCGACCTGTCGGTCGACCTCGAAGTTGTCCTTGCCGCCCAGGAAGAAGTCGTAGACCCGGGCCACGCTCGGAACACGGGGGTCGATGCCGGGGGGTGCCGCCTTGTCGCGGGTCACAGGCGTCTCCATTCGATCGGGACGGACGCAGGCTCGGGTCTGCGGGCGGTGCCGGATTCCGGCGAGTGTAGCGAGCGGAAGGCTTGAATTCCGCCCCGATGGTATCGCTCCCAGCGAATGGCCCCCTCACCAGCGCGCTCACCGAGCGACACGCCGTAACGGACGCCGGCCCGGCATTTTCGGCCGGGCGCGGCACGGATCCGTACTGAATCCGGTGTGATGCCACAGGGGGTGGACGCACAACGCGCCGGACAGCTTCCACCCTGAGGTACGGACAGGACCAGGTGATCTCGGCGGCGCACCGACCCACGGGGAGGGTCGGGCCGGTCGTCGGCCGAGGCGTGAGATGCGTTGGCGATCATCGATATGTTTGGCGCATCGTCGACCTATGACAGGCGTCTGTTCGTCCTCGCTGTTCCGCCGGCTGCGACCGGGTCTGCTGGCCGCCGTCGTGGTGTCGACCGCGGTACTCGGATCCGCTCTGAGCGTCGCACCGGCGGCCGACGCCGGCACCGCGGCGCCCGCCGCGTACCCGGGGGTCGGTCCGGCGCCCGGTGGGGCCGCGGCGTCCGTCGTGGAGCCGACCGCAACCGCGCCGCCACCGACCGCGCCCGGCACGCCGAACACCTCGCCCTTCCCGCCGAGCGCGCCAACGAACCTGACCGCCAGCGAGGTACGGACCGGGTCGGTCACCCTCACCTGGACGGCCGCCACGCCGGGCTGCTGCGCCATCGCCGGCTACGACATCACGTACTACCAGGCGTTCGACGACGTCATCTACAGCGCCAGCGTCGGGGCCGTCACCACTGCCACGATCACCGGCTACCTCCGGCCGGGCAACCAGTACTCGTTCCGGGTGGCCGCCCGGGACGGCCTCGGACACCGCTCGACGTCGACGGACGCGCTGACCGTGGTCACCCCGGTGACGGACACCGGCCCGGACACCACCCCGCCGAGCGCGCCGCAGAGCCTGACCCTGGGCGAGGTGACCGCGTCGACCGCCGCGCTGTCCTGGTCGCCGTCGACGGACAACGTCGGAGTGCTCGGGTACAACGTCTACCGGTTCGACGGCTGGTTCAGCTCGACACTTGTCGCCACCGTGCCGGGAACGACGTACACGGCGTCAATACCCCCGTCGACGCCGCTGCGTAACCTGTACTACGTGCGGGCCCGGGACGCGGTGGGCAACGTGTCGATCGCGTCCAACACGGTCACCGTGCCCACGACGCCCACTCCGCCGCCTCCGCCGCCCTCGACCTGCCGGGTGACCTACCGCAACCAGTCCGAGTGGCCGGGCGGTTTCGTGGACACGGCGACGGTTCAGAACGTCGGGCCGGTACCGATCGACGGCTGGATCGTCACCTTCAGCTTCCCCGGGGACCAGCAGATCACGTCGGGATGGAACGCCACGGTCAGCCAGACCGGCACCACGGTGACCGCCCGCAACGTCGACTGGAATCGCGTCCTCGCGCCGAACGGCTCCGCGACCTTCGGCCTTCAGGGTCGGTGGAGCGCCAGCGCCACGCCGCCGACCGCCTTCTCGGTGAACGGCGCTCCCTGCACCGTGGGCTGATCGCGGCCCGGCGTGGGCTCTCTTGTGGAAAGAGGAGTCTCGTGAACACCCATCCGGCCGCATCCCACCGCCGCCCCAGGGCCCTGATCGGGGCGTTCCTGGCTGGCGTCCTCGTCTGCGCCACGCTCGGCGGCACGCCCGCGCCCGCCTCCGCCGCTAACACGCTGAGTATGCGGGGCGCGGATGTCTCCTCCTTGCAGCGCAGCCTGGATCTGGGTGCCAGGTACTACGACGCGGCAGGTGTCGCCCGCGACCCACTGGACATCCTGAGGTCCGTCGGCGTCAACTACGTCCGACTGCGGGTGTGGAACAACCCGATCAGCGGCTACAACAACAAGAGCAGGGTGTTGGCCCAGGCGAGGGCGGCCAGGGCGAAGGGCCTCAAGGTGCTCATCGACTTCCACTACTCCGACACCTGGGCCGACCCCGGCAAGCAGTACAAGCCGGCCGCCTGGGCCGGCCACAGCCTGAGCCAACTGCGTAGCGACGTGTACACCTTCACCTACGACATCTGCTCGAGCCTCAGCCAGCAGGGCACCCCACCGGACAGCGTGCAGATCGGTAACGAGATCAACGTGGGGATGCTGTGGAACGAGGGCAAGGTCGTCAACAACGACTTCGCCCCGCTGGCCGGCCTGCTGAAGCAGGGCTACAACGCGACCAAGGCATGTGGCGGCGGCATCCCGGTGATGATCCACACCGCCAACGCCGACAGCAACGCCAACGCCCGATGGTTCTACGACGGCATCCGCGCGCAGGGTGTGCAGTGGGACATCACGGCCCTGTCGTACTACTGCATGTGGCACGGCACCCTGGCGAACCTCTACAACAACATCGTCGACCTGCGTGGCCGCTACGGCAAACCGGTGGTGATCGCGGAGACCGCGTACCCCTTCACCCGGAACAACGCCGACAGCGAGCCGAACGCCATCGGCAACGCGACCTGTGACGGCATCGGCGCGACCTGGTCCGGGCAGGCCCAGGAGTTCGACTGGGTCCAGAACACGGCCCGCAACGCGGGAGCCATCGGTGTCTTCTACTGGGAACCGACCTGGTACGCCGTCAGTGGCAACGGCTGGGACCCGGCCAACATCAACGGCACCGGAAACCAGTGGGACAACATGGCGGTCTTCGACTGGTCCGGGCGGGTGAACCCGGGCGTGCGCTGGACGCCCTGATCGACGCCGGACGCGCCGACCCGGCCGTAAGGGCCGCGTATCAGGCTGCGCCACCACGAGCGGAACAGCACCCGCCAGATTCCCGTCGTCGTGCTGGAACCCGCGCCGTGACCAGAGGCGGTAACGACAGTGTCCGCCGACGCGGGCAGCCTCCCAGCCCAGGCCGTCGGCGGTAGGCCTCCACCTTTCTTGACCGATCGATCTGGATACGGCTAGGGTCGAGCCGTGGCAAGGACCAAGGAGTTCGATCCGGACGCGGCACTGCGGGCGGCCCTCGACCTCTTCTGGGAGCGGGGGTACGAGGCGACCTCGATGGCCGATCTGGTCGAGCATCTGGGCGTGGCGCGAGCGAGCATCTACGCGACATTCGGCAACAAGCACGACCTCTATCTCAAGGCGCTCGACCGGTACGGCGACCTGGTCGACCCCACCCTGCTTCGTGCTCTGTCGCAGCCGGGTCCGGCGCTGCCGGCCGTACGGGCCCTCGTCGAGCGATACGCGCGCGAGGCCGGCGACGACAGCGGGCGGCGTGGCTGCTTCATCGTCAACACGGCAGTGGAGGTTGCGCCCCACGATCGACAGGCGGCACGTCGTGTGGCGGCGAGCTGGGATTTCCTGGAAACCGCGATGACCTCTGCGTTGATCCGGGCGCAGGCCCAGGGTGAGCTCGCGCCGGGCAAGGACCCGCGTGCGCTGGCCCGGCTTCTGCTCGTGCTGATGCAGGGCATCCGGGTGGTGGGCAAGGTGTCGGGGGAGCCGCGGCGGCTGCGGGACGCCGCCACGCAGGCGCTGGCCCTGCTCGACTGACGGCGGCGCGCCGCCGAGGCGGAGCACTGTTCGCGGGCAGGCTCCCATGGTCGAGATTCGTGCGGGGCGGCTCGTGTCGACGTTCCTTCTCGGCCTTGCGGCGGCAGCTAGTGCGCCAAAAACAGAACGGACGTTCCCGAATTGCAGAGGGAGGGTGAGTGACGATGGCGGCGACCGTCCCCGACGTACCGCCGGGCAGGCTCGGTGCGGCGGCGCACAGTCGTGGCCCGTGGCCGCGACTCGGTGACGCAGGTCAGGACGGCGGGCCGGGAATCTCGCCGGTCGGCCCGGTCTTCGGCTGACGGACCACGACGGCTCCGACCGGGCGGATCTCGCCGCCTCGGCCGATGGCGTTCCCCCCAGAGCGCGAACCGCACCAACACAACAGATCCGACACCCAGAAGGAGTCAACGCCTTGACCGCACGATTCGCTGGAAAGGTCGCCCTCGTCACCGGCGGCGGCGCAGGAATCGGCCAGGCCGTCGCACGAGCGTTCGCCCGAGAGGGAGCGGCCGTCGTCGTGGCGGGTCGCACGCTCGGCTCGCTCGACGGAACCGTCAAGCTCATCGAGGACGAGGGCGGCCAGGCTTCGGCCGTCACCGCCGACATCACCCACTCGGCCGACCTGGCCCGGCTGGTGGCTGAGACCACCGGCCGGTACGGCGGGCTCGACATCGCGGTCAACAGCGCCGGCATCCTGGCCGCGGTTGGCCCGATCGGCGACGTCGACGAGGAGCAGTGGCATCACCTCGTCGCGGTGAACCTCACCGGCACGCTGCTGTCCATGAAGCACGAAATCGCTCACATGCGGGCCCACGGTGGCGGCGTCATCGTCAACATCGCCTCGAACCTCGGTGCTCACGCGCGACGCTCTGGCCTCGGCGCGTACGTCGCGACAAAGGCTGCGGTGAGTGCGCTGACCCGCAACGCCGCCCTGGACCACATCCGGGACGGGATCCGGATCAACAGCGTCAGCCCCGGGCCCATGGACACCGCGATGTCTCTTCGGCCCGGGGAAAGCCCAGCCGACCGCGCGGACCGGATGGCGGCACAGCTGCCGATCGGCCGCGTCGGCACCCTCGACGAGATCGCCGCGGCGGTGCTGTACCTGGCCTCACCCGACGCCGGCTTCGCTGTCGGCACCGACCTGGTGTTCGACGGGGGAGCCACCGCCTAGTTCCACCCATCACCGGCCCGCGCGGGTCGATCCCCGGCCTGCGCAGGCCGGTGCGCCCGGCCGACCTCCCGCGCCCATCAGGACGGCACTCCGGTGCCGTTGTCGCGTCTGGGGCGAGGGGGTCACCACAGGCCCCGCTCCCGGAACTGGGCGAGTCGGTCCGGTGGCAGGCAGTCGGTCAGGTTCCGTTCCAGGTCGACCAGTTCGAGGTCGACCGCGTACACCACGAAATCATCGGTGACCGGCAGCGTGGCCGACCAGTCGCGCCGGTTCAGCCGAGCCGCGACCGCGCACAACAGTCGCCGGAGGATCTCGGATCCGGCCGAGACGTCGGCGTCGCCCGCGTCGAGCAATGCGAGCTCCTGCCGTACCAGTCGCGGCCCGGTGTCGTCGAGGTCGATGTCGGTGCTGGTCTCGAAGTCTTCCGGCGACCAGGCAGCTCGGGCGTCAACCGTGCGCAGGTCGGCGCGCTCCTCGGCGGTGGCCGCGCTGATGCCGAGTGACAGTTGCGGGTCCGGCGTAGCTGAGGGCGAGGCAGGCGATGGGGTCGTCGATCGGCAGCCGTGCTGCCGCGTCCGGAATCAGCGCCACCAACTCGTCTTCGAGGGCGCGGCACGCCACGTCAAGATCGAAGCCGGCCGGTGGTCGGACGTACCGCTCGCGCGTCTGCCTGCCGGTGACCTCGACGAGCCGGAGCAGGCCGTGGTCGTCATGCTCGGCCACCAGTACGGCTTGCGAACGGCCGTGGTGTTCGATCTCGACACGGCTGATCCGCCCATCGGTGTACGCGTACGATTCCCGCCCCGAGCCGCGTCGCGCGACCATGTCCGCCGAGCGCATCAACCCGTCCTCGAAGCGGTACTCGTGCAGGTAGATCGGGCCGTCCGTGTCGAAGTGCGCTACCTCGACAACCTCGTCGCCGTGGCGGAAGAACGTCTCGTAGTACAGGCGGCCGTGCAGAAAACCGCTGTACTCCTCAACCACTGCCACCCGGCCCTGGGTGTCGAACCCGAGCCGCAGGACGTCCACATCCACCGGCGGACGGGCAGCCAGACGACGCCCCGGCCTGAGCAGGTCCCGCTCGAAGCGCAACGGGCGCAGGTCAAGGCCCGGCCAGGTGTACCAGTCCCACGCCTCAACGAGCGCTGTCGCCGCCCGCTTCCGGGACCCGTATTCGTCGGCGAGTTGGGCGAACCGCGCCGCGACCTCAGGCATGCCCAGGATCGTACGGCTCACCGCGCCGTGCCTACCGCCACCCGTCTGCGGGATGCGCTCCCTCGGTCGAGGGAGTCCATCGCGCCGCGCCGGTTCGTAAGGTAGCCGGAGCACCCGTGATCGACGCCGGGCCGTCGCACCTGGCCGTCGGGTGCCGGGACGGGTGCGCTCGGGAGGAGAAGAATGGCAGCGACCGGCACGCCTGTGGTGTTCGTCCATGGCATGTTCCTGCATGCCGCGTCCTGGGCCGGTTGGGTCGAGCTGTTTCGGACGGCGGGACACGCCCCGCTGAATCCGGGCTGGCCGGGTGAGCCGAGCACCGTGGCGGTAGCGCGGCAGGAGCCGGACCGCGTCGCCGGCGTCGGCATCGACGACATCGTCGCGCACTACGCACAGCTCATCGGCACGCTCGGCGAACGGCCCGTCGTCATCGGCCACTCGACCGGCGGCCTGGTGGCGCAGCGCCTCCTCGATCAGGACCTCGTGGTGGCGGCGGTGGCGCTGCAACCTCCACCGATCAGAGGTGTGACCAACCGTGCGCCTTCGAGCATTCCGGTGGGCTGGCCGCTGCTGCGCAACCCGGCGAACCGGCGGCGGGCGTTGTCGCTTACCGCGCGGCAGTTCCGCTACAGCCACGGCAACGCGCTCACCACTGCCGAATCCGACAGGTTGTACCGGCAGTGGGTGATCCCGTCACCCGGCAGGCCGGTCTTCGAGCTGGTGTCGGCGAACCTGTCCCGCCGCTCACCAGCCACGATCGACGCGGCCAACTCGGCCCGGGGGCCACTGCTCATGATGGCCGGTGGAAAGGACCACAGTGCGCCCCGGGCCGTCGTCCGGGCCACGGTCAAGCGGTACCGCGCCTCATCGGCGGTCACCGACTACCAGGAGTTCCCCGACCGCGGGCACTCGATGCCGATCGACAGCGGCTGGCGCGAGGTCGCCGACGCCACACTGGTCTGGATGCAACGCCACCTCCGGTAACCGCCAGGCCGACACCTGCCAATACCGTTCCGAATAGAGGTGGTGGATTGAATCCCGAATTGCGGGAGCTGATCGCGGAGCTGCGTACCGACCTGGAGGCCGACCAGCCCGCGACGTTGGTCTGGGCCCAGATCAACGCGGGCGTTCCGGCCGACACGATTCCCACCGAGCTGCCCCGGCCGGTCCGGGAGTTGCTGGAGACCGCCGACGGCATCCGGGCCGGCGCGTTCGACCTGCCCGATGCCGTGCACATCGGCGACATTCAGTACCACCTCGCGCACCTGCCCGAGTTCACAGGCGTCGCGGACGAACCAAGCGAGTGGCTGGTCTTCGGCCTGCTGCACGAGGAGCCGCTGCTGATCCGACGCGACACCGGCGCCATCTGGTACTTCCCCGCGGAGACCACCGACGAGTGGTTCGCCCGCGAGTTCTTTCTCGATGTCGCGCCGGACCTCGACTCGTTCCTCGCCTACTACGTCTTCGGCGCCGGGTATGGCGAGATCGGCTTCGACGACGACGAGTGGTGGGGCTTCCTCGGGGAGCAGGGTCTGACCGTGCCCGGCGACGATGCCGAGGAGGCGGACGGTTGACCGCGCCACGGGTTCCGTCTCCGGGCCGACCAGCGCCTCTGACACACCGGGGTGTGCCGCGCTGACCGGCTCGGGAAGGAGCACGGCCGTAGCACGACAACAGTGGTTGTCGTGCGATGGCCGCAGGGGACGGGTGCTGGATCAGGCCGCGAGGGTTTGTAGTTCCGCCAGCCCCTCCACAGGTGGTCCCGCCGAGGTTCTTGAACGACATCGTGATCTGGCGCTGGGATGATCCGTTGCTGTGGACCGGTCGACGGTTGAGTCCGGCACTGGCAGGCCGCCTTCGCCATCGGGCGCGTGGGGCATCCGGTGGATAGAGTCAGCCGCCGTCAGCCAATCCCCGAACGAGGAGAACACATGTCGGTCCAGGCCCTTCTCTACCTCATCGCCGTCATCCTGATCGCGCTCGCCGCCCTGCCGCTGCGTACCCGGGGCGTCTCGCTCGCGCTCCTCGGGACGGCCTGCGCCCTGCTCGCCTATGCCTGGCCGGTGATCACCAATTGACCGTGGGCCTCGTCGCCCCGGGCCTTCGCCGAGGTGCGTCAGCCCAACGGACCAGAGCCGGGGATGACGCCCCGGTACAGCCCGGCCGGGCCGTCCCAGTGCAGAACCGCCGTACATGGTTCGGTATCGGTGCGGCGCACGGTTACCGCTACGGTTTTCGTCTCGGGTGGGGGTGCGTGCGCCGCGTCGTTTCGACTCCCGGTGTCGCGGACCTCTCCCGACCGCAGTAGCCGCCCCGCGGTGCTCATCTGCCACTCGAAGGCGGCGTTGGCGCAGCCGTTCGACGGGAGGAGCTTGAACTCGCCAACCACCCCGCGGAACTGGATCACCCGCTGCCTGCTGGGGAAGGTGAAGGTGGTGCTGACCTGGCCGCCAGGGCCGACCTGCCACTGGTAGCCGACAATGTACTCGTGGCAGCCCCCACCGCCACCGGAGGCGCTGCAGCTCACCTCGGTGAGAGTCTCGGGCCGGTCTCCGGAACGGTAGGTGGGAGGGGTCTGTGCGGTGGAGAGCAGGAACAGCATCAGGAAAACCAGGCCTACCGCCGCCACGCACAGGCGGATCCGCTGCTGGTGCAGCGGTGGTCGCTGCCCGTCCGCCTTCTGCTGCGACGCTGTCGCCGCGGGAGGCGCGGCGGACAGCGGGCTGACCCCACCGGCCAGATACTCCTGAAGAACCAGGTGTCGAAACTGATGGCGTGCGCCCGACTGGCGGAGCACTCCCCGACGGTGGGCGTCTTCGAGGAATCGGGGCAGCCCGAAGGGCAACCGGCCGGTGACGCCCAACCAGAATCGGGCCACGAGGAACGAGCCCCACGGGTGGTCGAGCAGGGTGGCCAGGGCATACACCAAGCCGAACACCGCGACAAAAAGTCCGGCGTACCCGATTTCCATGCCCAGCAGATTCGCCAGCAGCAGGCCGATCGCGGCACCGATGAGCGCGCCACCCCGTAAGCCTCGGGATATCGCACGTGCCCGTTCCTTGGCCAGGGCCGACCGCGGGGTGGCCTCCTCCGCATGGATGCTCCGCGGCGGTCCGCCCGTGAAGCCCGCGACCGCGAGAGTGCCGAGACCCGCCATGGCGGCTACGACAAGCCCGAAGGTGGGCCCGAAGACGGGTACGAACAGCAGCGTCGCCAGCAGGGCGACCAGGGAGCCGGAGATCGCGACGAAGCCGGTACGGATGAGCGGGCTCAGCTCCCACCAACCCACGTCCTGCACGCCATGTTCGCTCATGTGCCGGGCCAGGAACATCAACCAGCGTTGTGCCTGCTCCGGGTGGTAGTTGACGTCGGCGGCCGGCGACTGGTCAGACGGGCGGCGGGGTTGCGGCACGTACACCGCGGGGACGAAGGCCGCCACCAGCCGAGCCTCCACCGAGCGCTGCCCGGCGGCGGTCTGTGCCGCCTCCAGCAGGTCCACCGGATCCGCCGTCGGCACGGCCTGGTAGGTGCTGCGGGCCAGGGCCACCATCAGCGGGGAGGAGAACGCCCTCGCCAGCGGGCCATCCCGGTGCGTCCTCAGGTGGGCGAAGACCGGCTCCCAGCGCGGGTCCGGCACCGGCTGGGACAGATAGGCGATGGCATCCTCGACCTCTACCGGCGCCAACTCGACCACCGCCGCGCGGGACAGCACGCGGCTGCGTGCCACGGCCTGCTCGTACTCGTCGCTGCGGCAGGTCACGACAAGCGGCCGCCCTTCCGCGGCGAACCGGTCGAGCCTGTCCATCGCCTGGGCGATGGCGTCAGCGGGCAGCTCGTCGAGGCCGTCGAGGATCGGCAGAACCCGCTGCGTTTCCACCAGACGCCGCGCGAAGGCCAGCGGGTCGCCGTAGTCGGCCAGCACGTCACCGTAGTCCTCGGCCAGCCGACGGGCCACGAATTCATCCAACCGCTCGGCGGTGCCCCAGCCGTGGATCGACAGAAGCACCGGCACCGGCTCGTCCGCGGCAGGACGGCGGATCAGGCCGAGGGTCAGCAACATCGCGAACACGGTCTTGCCCGCGCCAGGGTCACCGAGAATCATCAACTGTCGGTGCGGCAGGCTGTGGAACGCCGTCACGATGTCGTTGTTCGACTCATCGGTCTTCCCGCGCAGCGGCAACTGCTGCCATTCACCCCCGAGTCGATCGTCGAGCACGAATCGCCGGGAGGCGGCTGGCCGGCCCGTCGACGACCAGTGCACCAGCACGGGCGCCGGCCGGGTCACCTCCCGCCGCACCGCCTCCTCCGCCCAGTCCGCCCGGATCCGGATCGCGAGATCGGCAACCGCCCGCCCGATCCGGTCCTCGTCGACAACGGGCGGATCCGCGCGGGGAGCGCGCTTCTCCCAGAGCAGGATGATGGTGGCGACCGCGGTGGACAGCGCCGCGATGTTCTCCGGCCACGTCCCCCATCGCTGAAGCTCCCCCGGACTGTCGGCTACGAGGGCCTTCACCACGCTCGACATGGCCGCCACGAGCAGTCCGGCGCAGAACAGGATGTACCCGGTACGCCGTACCGTGTCCCGTCGTCGTCCCCTCACAGCATGCATCATCGGTCACCGCGGCCACCTGGTCACGCAGCAGATCGTCATTGACCGATGCGGCTTTCGGCAGGCGGCCCTGCCGCACGCTGGGGCCGACCTGAGAGGAGATCGTCGTGGACGACGCCGACCGGCCGGGTCCCCGCCCTGATCACTCCAGCCCTGCGCGCCATGCGTCGCGGTGCGCGTCGAGGTAGTCGGCGGTTGCCAACCAGTAGGGACCGTCCTCTGTCCAGATCCTGGCCCATGGCTGACGCTGCTGTCGGGCGCCCTCACGCAGCAGGTCGTACATGGCTCTGGCGCGCCGGCCCAACATGGCGGCCAGCGCCGGACGGGAAGCGTCATCGAGACCGTAGCCGTCGACGAACGCCCGCAGCCGCGCCGCGGACTGCGGCACCGGCCGGTCTGCGCGGAGACCGGCCATGCTCTGGGCGGCGTACGCGAGGTCCCACAGTCGCGAACCTGGCGCCGCCCCGTCCCAGTCGATCAGCACAAAGCCCCGATCCGACCTGACCAGATTCCACGGTGCCACGTCGTTGTGGCAGATCATCTCTTTCCGGTCGGGCGGGATGACCTGGTTCCAGTTGGCGTCGGCCCGCGGCACGAAGCTGGCCAGCGCCTCGTGCAGGTGCGCCAGCAGCTGTCCAATCGAGCGCAACTCCGCGGCGGAGTAGGTGCCGGACTCCGCACCCATCTCGCCCGGGACGTATTCCAGCACCTGCCTGCCCTGCTCGTCGCGCCCCATCGGACGAGGGCACGCCGTGAACCCGACGGCGTGCAGATGGTCGAGCAGGAGGTCGACCGTCTCTGTCCAGGGCCCGACGGGTCGGCGAACAGTGTCGCCGACTCGCACGACCCCCGTCGTGACGTTCCCCTTCAACACCTCTTCGCGGTTGCTCACCCCGAGATTCTGCCCTGGCGCGGACGCGGCCCGAAGAGCCGGATCTGGTCACCACCGCGCTGTCGTACGAGGCGGCTGCGGACGAGGCGAGTTTCATCGCCGGGTGGCGGGATGCTGTACGCCGCGCTTGGTGCCGGCAGCGCCCTGGCCGGCATCGCGTACGCCTGGCTCCTGCTGCCACCGGTACTCGGGGCGGCCGCGCTCGCCTTGAGGTGAACGAACGGGATCACCCCAGCCGACCACGTCTCGTGCCCCAACGCCGCCGTCGAACCAGGGGCCGAATGGAGAGCAGCCGCAAGGCCGATCGAGCTGTCACCATACTGACAGTATTTTCGAAACTACTCTTCGTGGTCAGTATTCTAACGTCAGCTCATGGCAACAGCACCCACTTTGCTCGTGGAATTGATCCATTCCGTGCTCACGCAGGTCGCGCCAGAAGAGCTGCCCACCTTCGACATCGCGAGGAAGCGGTATCTTGACGATGCCGCAAATGCGGTCAAGACCGGCCGCCTGCCGGCGAAAGCAAGTATCTCCTGTAGTGACGATCCGCTCGGGAGCGGATTCGACATCGACTCGACCGAAGTGCTGGTCGGAGCGGTCGCCTATGTGTGCACCGCCGTGGTGGAGGGCGCGCTGTCGGGCGCGACCGATCAGGTGAAGAAGTATTCCGCGAACGTGGCGACCAAGGCGTTCCGCCGACTGCGGAGGCAGGGTGCGGCTTCCAACTGTGCTCGAGAATGGACGCAGGACGAGTTGGCGGCCATCAGGCAGGTTGCCCTCGTCACGGCCGTGGACTTCGGGCTGGGGGAGCGAGATTCGTCGCTGCTGGCCGACGCGATCGTTGAGGCGCTCCGTAGGTTGCCGACATGAGCCACGATGTCGCCGGCGGGCAGGGCTCGCCGGAGATATCGGTCTTTGGCTTCATTTCGGACGCGGCCCTTCTCAACTACCAACTCGCCGTGGCCATCTTTTGCAGCACCCTGTACTTCGCAACCATGTCGGCCATCCCGTTGAGCCTCTCGTTGGGGCTGCCCACCGACCCGCTGAGTCTCCTGGGGCTCGGTCAGAACGTCAATTATCTGGTCGCCGTGCTCACCCTCGTCGGCTACGAAACTTATGTAGTAACTCGCGCTCGGCGCTGGCGACGGATCGGCGGCCCAGATTTCCAGAATGCCCTTGACGTCGTGACGGACGTGTCACTCGAGATGGAATGTCGGGTACCGCGCCTTCTCGTGGATCCTGAACTGGGCGGTCGCGCGATGGTGGGCCGCGCGGGGTATCTGCGCAGGAGATTCTGCCTGGTCGTTGGACCGGACCTGCTTGCGCTGGCGGGGAAGCCGTCGATGGCGCTGCGGCAGAGATTCGAGGCTGTTGTTCGTCACGAGGTCGGCCATATCGCCAACAACGATGTGCGCATGTACCGCCAGGCGTCTTTCTTCCGACTGTGGTACGGCGTCTGGTGCGCGCTGGTCCTGCTCTCGGTGCCCGTCGTCGTGGCGGCCGACCCGGACCGGTTGGGGGACCTTCGGTGGTCGACCTTCGTGGTCCTGCTGATCAGCATGATCGGTATCGAGTTGCTCCTTCGTGCCTTCCTGCGGTCACGTGAGTTCTTCGCCGACCTCAGAGCCGCGGAGGGTGGCGGAACTGACCTGGCCGCGCTCCTGCGCGACGACCGCCGCCCGGACGCCGGCCAGGCACCCCACGGGCAGCTCAGGAGTTTCCTTCGTCGCCATCCGACGATCAACTCTCGTCGGGAGGTGCTCGCCGACCAGTCCCTGCTGCTGCGTATGCCGGCGCAGCTCATGTTGTTGGCGGGCATCGTCGCCGGCTTCGGGTTCGCCATCGTCGATCAGCTTTTCGCCAGTATCGACCCGAACCAGTCGCCGGCGTTCACGCCGGTGCGTGTCATGTTCACGGTTGCGCTCGTAGGTGTACCGCTGGGTCTGTTCGTCGCCCAGGGCATGTGGCGTGAAGTGTGGCATTCCCGATCCGCCGGCAGGCCGGTACGTTTTGTGACGCTGGGCGCAAGCCTCGGCTTTGGCCTGACGGTTGGTGATGTGCTCATGCCGTTCAATCTGGTGGCGCGTCCGACGTACCTGGGCGTCGATCTGACAGCCCGGATCATCGGGGCTGTGGCGCTCTGCCTCTTCGTCGCAACGCTGGCCTCCGCGTGGCTGCGCCTGTTTCCGGCGGTCAAGCCAACGAAATGGTTCCACGCGGTCGCGACCATGATCGCCATCCTGGCGACCTGTGGGTTCGTTGGTCTCGCTGCACGCGGACAGTTGCCGACGTTCGTCCTCATGATCGTCCTGTTGGGGGCATGCGCCGCCTGCGGGTATCTGGTTCTCAGACGTGCCGCACTCGTCGAGGGTCGACCGACGGAGTGGGCCAGCTCCGCCAGTCTTTCCGGCCTCGTTCTCGTCGGGACACCCTTGGTGGCGACCGCGGCCCTGCTGCTTCCCCAGCCACCCCTGCTCTCCTGAACGCAGGACACATCCCAACGCCCAGGGAGTGAGCCATCGAAGTAACCACGAAGACCCGAGTGCTGATCCTGCTGCCGCCCTACGTCGTCGGGGTGTGGCTGCTCTTCTTCGCGGGGATGAACGGCAGCGACGGAATGGGCATGCTGGCCGCGGTGCTCATCGGGGCGGGCCTCTCCGTCGTGGTGCAGATAACCTGGTTGCGCGGGCGGTTGAGGCCCGGCGGCGCACTGGCCTGGAACATGCTGAGCCTGGCGGGGCTCGGGCTGTTGTTCGGGCTGGTTGGCAGAGGCGAGGGGACGGTCGGTGCCGTCCTGGGCGTCGGCGCCGGTCTCCTGGCCAACGCCGCATCGATGTGGCTCGGTGACCTGACCCAGTTTCGTCAGCGCCCGCGGGTGTTCCTGAGCTACCGGCGCAGTGACTCCGAACGGGTTACTCGGGCGGTCTACGACGCACTCGTCGCGCGATACGGCCCGCACCAGGTCTTCCTCGACGCGCACTCGCTCGTACCCGGCCGCGACTACCGGACCGAACTGCCCCGCGTGGTACGGCGCTGCAACGTGGTCCTCGTCATGATCGGCCCGTCCTGGTTGGAGGCCCGCGACAACGGCGGCCGGCGGCGGTTGGACCAGCCCGATGACTACGTCCGTCTGGAGATCGAGACGGCGTTGGAGGCTCAGCGCACCGTCGTGCCGGTGCTCGTCGACGGCGCGGACCGGCCCCGGCCGGATGACCTGCCGGAGAGCCTCGCCGCCCTGCCCTACCGGCAGGGCGCACGACTGCGGCCGGAGGCCGATCTGCCGGACGACGTCGCGGTCCTGGTCGACCAGTTCGAGAAAGAGCTCAAACATCATCCCCGAGACTCGCTGGCACTGCTGCCATCCGTACGGCGGTGGCAGCGGCGGTTGGTGATTGGCACCGTCCTCGTGCTACTGCTGGCTCCGCTCGGCTGGGGCCTGACCGACGGCCTCACCCGCTGGTCGCGAATGGTCAACGACGCGGCGTTGTCCCCGGACGGCACCCGGCTGGTGACGACTCACGGCCAGGGCGCGAATGTGACGAGCAGCGTGCGGATGTGGGACGTCACCACCGGCCGGCTCATCGGGGCGCGTGACTTCCCCGCCGGCCGCGACGCCCCGGTCTGGACCGTCGTGTGGTCTCCGGACGGGCGGCGGCTCGCGACCGGTCACAGCAGTGGTGAGCTGCGGATCTGGGATGCGGATCGGCTGGAGCCCGGCCCGCCGGTTCCCGGCCACCAGGGTCCCCTCGACGAGATCTCCTGGTCGGCCGACAGCGAGCTGGTCGCCACGGGCGACGGCGTCGGAACGGTCCGGGTGTGGCAGGCGGACACCGGCGCCCTGCTCCACCAGGTCGTCCGAGCGCTCGGCGACTTCCGCATCAAGACGGTCGCCTGGTCACCGCGAGCTCTCCGCCTGGCCGTGGCCGGCGGACCCACCCTGTTGGTCCTGGACCTCGACGGTCCCCGGCTGCACGAGTCCTACCGGTACCAGCACACCAAGGACTTCTCCGGACTGGAGTGGAACCCCGCCGGAACCCGGCTGGTGACCGCGACCTACCACTCGGTGGACGCCGACAAGTCGCCCAACCTTCACGTGTACGAGCTGGGCGACCGCACCATGACGGAGGTATCCGACACCTCCGGTGAGGTCGCTGATCCACAGTGGGCGCCAGAGGGCGAGAGCCTCGCCTGGTTCGAGATGAACGACTTCACGGTACGGATCTGGAACGCGGACACCCGAGCACTTGAGCAGGTACTCAGCGCGTCGTACACGTACGACGCGAATGTGCGGTGGGCACCGGGCGGCACGGCGCTGGCCTCAGCACCCAAGTCCCACCTGCTGGTGTGGGCGAGGAACGGGCTGCGGCGAGCCGACCTCACCGACCACGTCGAAGACGCGGAGGTGGTGGGTTGGACGCGCGACGGACAGGTGGTGACAGTCCGAGGGACCGAAGTGCGGGTCTGGGACGTCGACCACGGGCGCACCGATGCCGTCTGTGAGATGTCCCTGTGGGAGGGCCTGCGCCACTACTGATGGCGAATCGGGTAACACGCTCCCGCCGCGGCCTGCGGTGATCGTCACCAGCCGGTCGGCCACCGCGTCCCGCCCACGACCGCGATGGGTTGCCGACCGGCGGTCACGCGGTCCTTCACCGTTTGGCCTGCGCTTCCGGCCGGGGTTGTGGCTCCCAGGGATCTCCGGTCGCGCCGGCGGCGAGGTGTTCCTCGTAGCTGGCAACCTTGCCGTTGACGAGATCGAGGCAGTCGCTCAACTGCGCGAGCTGCTCGGTGATGTGACGCCGGTGTTCGCGGAGCAGTTCGAGCCGTTCGGCCTCGTTGCCGCTGCCCTCGCGGACGAGCTGGGCCAGGCGGCTGATCGTCGTGAGCGGCATCCCCGAGGCGCGGAACTTCACACAGTTCGCCAACCACTCCACGTCCCAGGCGCTGTAGACACGCCTGCCGGATCCGTCACGCCGCACCTCGCCTGCCAACAAGCCCTTGCGCTCGTAGAGCCGCAGGGTGTGCACGCTCAACCCGGTGCGCTGCGCCACCTGTCCGATGCTCAGGTCCCTGTCCGACACAGTGCCGACCGTAGCCCGTAGCCCGTAGCCCGTTGCCCGTTGACCTAGACCGCGGTCTAGCACCTAGCGTCGGCGCCATGACCAGCGACACGACCCGCACCATGTTCGGCGCCCACAGCACGACCGGAGACGTCCTCGCCGGAGTTGACCTCAGCGGCAGGACCGCCGTCGTCACGGGTGGCTACTCCGGCCTCGGTCTCGCGACCACCCGCGCGCTGACCCGCGCCGGGGCACGGGTCGTCGTACCGGCTCGCCGGCCGGACGCAGCGCAGCAGGCGCTCGCCGGCGTGGCCGGGGTCGAGGTCGACCAGGTCGATCTCGCTGACCTCGCGTCCGTCCGCGCGTTCGCCGAACGGTTTCTCCACGGCCATCCCGTCCTCGACATCCTGGTGGCGGGAGCCGGGGTCATGGCGTGCCCGGAGACGCGGGTGGGACCCGGCTGGGAGGCGCAGTTCGCGATCAACCACCTCGGTCACTTCGCGCTCGTGAACCTGCTGTGGCCGGCGCTCACCGCCTCCGGTGAGGCTCGTGTCGTCTCGGTCGCCTCGGGGCGCGACCCCTCGTGGCGGATCCGGTGGGACGACGTGCAGTTCGAGCGCGGCTACGACAAATGGGAGGCCTACGCCCAGTCCAAGCTCGCGAACATCCTGTTCGCCCGCCACCTCGGCCTGCTCGGCAGACCGCACCGGGTCCGCGCCTTCTCCGTCAACCCCGGCTACATCCGGACTCCGCTGCAACGACACCTCGCGGTGGAGGAGATGGTCGCCGCGGGCTGGATCGACGCGGACGGGACTCCTGCGCCGGGCCTGTTCAAGACCGTCGAGCAGGGCGCGGCGACCCAGGTCTGGGCCGCCACCTCACCCCACCTTGACGCGTACGGCGGCGACTACTGCGTGGACTGCCGGGTCACCGACGGCAGCCGCGGCGACAGCGCTACGGCGGCCCGGCTCTGGGCGCTCTCGGCCGACCTGACCGGCCTCGACCTCATCGGCCGAGCCTGACCTGTCCCGCCAGGTTGCCGCCCGTCCGTCCTGACGTCGCGGCCGGACGAGGCACCTGCGGTAGCGGCGGCGCCTCGGTGAGGTCGCGGCGCGCCGTGCTGCCGGACGCGCTGTGGCCCGTCTAGAGCCAAACCCGCGTGGTCAGGGCGGATGCCCGTTCGACGGAGACCACGCTGGCGGATCATCGCGGTGGCGCCGCCCGTTGTCCGGAATCGATTCGCGCACGTCCATGCAAGCCTTAATTTCACGAACTTCGATGTCCCGGTCCTGGCTCGATGGGGAGCGTTGGTGCGCCGCGGACGGTTCTGGGAGGAGACTTCATGCGCGGACGTAGAAGGGCGACCCTGGTGGCGGCGGTGACGCTGGCGCTGGGCGGGCTGGTCGGGATCGGCGCCACTCCGGCTGCGGCGGACCCGCAGGGCGGCACGCTGCGCGGCGTCTACTACGACGGCCAGTTCTGCAACAGCTACGGCAGCGAGGGCGCACAGACCGGCCTGTGGAGCTGGTACTACTGCGAGTACCGGCAGTACGGCCCCAATGCGCCCGGCTTCTACTTCCTCTGGACTTTTACCTACTAGCTACGAGCGCCCGGGTCGCGGCGGCGAGCCGCTGCCGTGCGGTGAGGTCGTAGGCCTGCTGGTGGGCCGGGGCGTCGTCGAACCGGTCGAAGTAACGCCCGGACACTCCGTCCAGAGCGGGGTCCGCGACGAGCCGCAGGGTGGGCAGCACCCCGGCGTCGACGGTGGTGATCGGGGTGAAGCCGCCGGCGCGCACCAGCGGAGTGTCCATGAGGTGGGCGGGGTGTACGGCGTTGATTGTCAACACGTCGGACGGCACCTCGGCCGCCAGGTCGAAGGTGGACATGATCATCGCGAGCTTCGCCCGGCAGTACGCGACGACCGCGTCGTAGGGGCCGTTCTCGAAGCCGACGTCATCGAGGTCGACAGGGGCCTGACCCATCGACGCCACGTTCACGACGCGGGCCGGAGCGGATGTGGTCAGGAGCGGTAACAGTTCGGTGGTGAGCAGGTAGGGCGCGAGATGGTTCACGGCCAGGAGCAGTTCGTGGCCCTGTCGGCTCACGTCGCGTCGGGTCGGGTCGGTCGCGCCGACGGCCGCGTTGTTGACAAGTACGTCAAGCCGATGCTCGCGTTCGCGCACGCGTGCCGCCAGAGCGCGGACCTGGTCGAGGTCGGCCAGGTCCGCGAGGTACGTCCGCACCGCGGGTGTCAACGCGCGCAGGTCGCCGGCGACGGCGTCGAGCCGCGCCTGGTCCCGTCCGTGCAGCAGAAGCGTGGCCCCTCGTACGGCGAGGTCGCGGGCGAGGTGGTAGCCGACGCCGCTGGTGGCGCCGGTGATCAGTACGACCTTGTCTCGCACAGTGTCTCCGTCTCTTGATACCAATCAAGACCTTGACGGTAGCAATCATCCTGACAGGTGTTCAACCCGGTACGATCTGATCGTGGAGATGCCTGCCGACGAACGCCTCGGCTTCGACATCAAGCGCGCCGAACAGGCGCTGATGGCGGCCAAGGCCGCGGCGCTGCGCCCGGCCGAACTGACTGTCGCTCAGTACGCGGCACTGTTCGCCCTCGCCGACAACCCCGGCATGTCCGGAGCCGCGCTGGCGCGAGCCTGCCTGGTGACGCCCCAGGCCATGACCGGCGTCCTCAAGGCCCTGGAGGATCGAGGGCTGGTGCGACGCTCGCCGCACCCCTGGCACCGCCACGTCCTGGAGACCAGCCTCACCGAGCAGGGCCGCGCCACGCTGCGTCGGTGCGACCGCGAGGCGGTGCGCATCGAACGGCGGATCGCCGACGCGCTGAGCCCCGCCGAACGCCACCAGCTCCGTGACCTGCTGTCCAGGTGCGTCGAGGCGATCCGTGACTCCGGCCAACCGGGATCGGACCACTGACGCGGCAGGTGGATATTTGCGTGACACGCATATTTGCGTGGTGCGCAAGAAGTGTTAGCGTGGTGCCATGACGGGGCTGCGGGAGCGCAAGAAGGCCGAGACGCGGGCGGCGCTCGGCTGGGCCGCGATCCACCTCACCGCGGAGCGCGGCTACGACAACGTCCGTGTGGAGGACATCGCCGAGGCGGCCGGCGTGTCCCCGCGTACCTTCAACAACTACTTCTCCAGCAAGGCGGAGGCGATCGCCTCCCGCCATCTCGACCGCAGTCTGCGCACCGCCGCCGCGCTGCGCGAACGCCCCGCCGACGAGCCGCTCTGGGCGGCCCTCACCCAGGCCGCGCTGGAGCAGTTCACCCGCGGTCCCGAGGTCGAGGCGATGCCGTCCCCCGCACACGCCCAGTGGGTGGCCGGCGTCCGCACCATGCTCGCCGAGCCCGCGCTACAGGGCGAGCGGCTGCGCGCCGTCGCGGTCGCCGAGGCCGAGTTGGCCGCCGCGGTCGCCGAGCGCACCGGCACCGACCTCGCCACCGACATGTATCCGAGGCTCGTCGCGGCCGCCGCCAGCGCCGCCGTCGCCGTCGCCATGCAGCACTACCTCGACAGCGCCGACCCGCCCACCCCGATCGAGCGCCTCATCACCGACGCCTTCGCCCAGCTCGCCGCCGGCCTCCCGGCGCCACCCCGCTGACCCCGACCTCCGCTCGAGCACCACCTCACCCACGTCTTCAGCCGCGTCACCCCCGCGGCGGGCCGGCCGCGTGCCCCGCCTGCCGTGGCGATGACGCACGCCCCGAAAGGATCACGACCATGATCGATGTCCTCATTGTCGGAGCCGGTCCGAACGGCCTCATGCTCGCCTGCGAACTGGCCCTCGCCGGCGTCCACCCCGTCGTCCTCGAACGTCACGCCACGCCCACCGGCGAGCCCCGCGCCAACGGTCTCGTCGGCCAGGTCGTCCGACTGCTCGACCGGCGTGGCCTCTACGCACGGCTCAGCGGCGACAGCACCCCGCCGACCCCCCAACCAGCCTTCGTCTTCGGCGCGTTCCCGCTGGATCTCACGGTGCTCGCGGAGAACCCGCACTACGTGCTGGGCGTGCCGCAGGCCCAGCTCGAGGCCGCCCTCGCCGCCCGAGCCGCCGAACTCGGCGTCGACCTGCGCCGCGGCCACGAGGTCGTCGACCTTCGCCAACGCCCCGACGCGGTCGAGGTGAGCCTTGCCGACGGTACGCAGCTCAGCTCCCGTTTCCTCGTCGGCGCCGACGGTGGCCGCAGCGCGGTGCGCCGCCTCGCCGGCATCGACTTCCCCGGCGCCACCTTCGACCGGTCGATCTCCCGCACCGCCACCGTGACCGTCCCCGCGTCATCCCTCGACCCCGAGACCGGCGGCTTGCGGGTGCCCGGCTACGGGGTCGTTTCGCCGTTCCAGCACACCCGCACCGCACGCGGTCTGATCGCCTGGGCTCCGTTCCCCGGTCGTCCGGCGATCCTGAGCACGACGGAGTGGCCGGACACGCCGCCGAGCGACGAGACCCCGATGGACCTGGCGGAGCTACGCGCCAGCGTCGCCCGGGTGCTCGGTGCCGACATCCCGGTCGGCGCGCCGGACGGCCCCGGCCTGCTGCGGCGGCTGACCGGTCGCAACACCCGCATCGCCGCCCGCTACCGCGCCGGCCGGGTGCTGCTGGTCGGCGACGCCGCGCACGTGCACCCCGCGATCGGCGGCCCCGGCCTCAACCTGGGCCTGCAGGACGCCGCCAACCTGGGTTGGAAGCTCGCCGCCACGGTCCGCGGCTGGGCACCGCAGGGCCTGCTCGACACGTACGAGAGTGAGCGTCGCCCCGTCGCCGAACGGGTCGTCATGTCCACCCAGGCGCAGTCGGCGCTCATCGGCCCCGGCGAGGAGATCACCGGCCTGCGGGAACTCTTCGCCGAGCTGCTGCGCAAGCCGGAGGTGACCGGGCACATCGCGGCGCTGATGTCCGGCGCGGACATCAGCTACCCCGCCGACCCCGCGGACCCGTTGGCCGGTCGCTGCGCGCCCGACGTGGTCGTGCACGGTGACCATGGCCCGGTGCGCCTCGCCGAGCTGACCCGCGCCGCCCGGCCGCTGCTGCTGGACTCCACGGGCGCCTACGCCGAGGTCGCCGCGCCCTGGCGTGACCGGGTCGACGTGGTCACCGGCCCGCTGGAGGGCACGACCGCTACCGCGTTGCTCGTGCGCCCCGACTGCTTCGTCGCCTGGTCCGCCGGGGACGCCGGTACGCTGCGCGCCGCGCTCACCCACCACTTCGGCCTGCCGGATTGAGAGGCCGCCAACTCATGGTTGTCCGGCGCCCGCAACGTTGACTGACGCAGATGGGGGTTTGCGACGTAGTTCGCGCAACACGCCGTGCCGGCGTACCGCCCACACGAGCCGCCGGACGCTCGGATGCCGCACGAACAGCACGGCCACCTGGCGGATCAGGCCGATCCGGTTGTCGCTCACCTGGTTGTCGATCGCCTGCCAGATCAGCTCGCGCACCTTGGCGCTGTCCAGCACGGCTCGCATCTCCCGGCGCACCGCGGGATCCTCGGCCGCCGAAGCGATGGCGGCAGCCTGACCCGGCCGGTCCGCGAGCGGCTCCACCGCCGCCGCGACGAGTGGCCGACGCACCTCGTCCTGCTCCAGCAGCAGCAACACGGCTTCCCGAATCTCGGGGGTGTCCAGGGCGGACCGCAGCAGGCTCAACAGGCTGCGCTCGACCTCGCGGTCATGGTCGGCGACGGACAACGTGGCCAGCAGCACCGCCACCTCGTCGAGGTCGATGAGGTGACGCAGCCCGCTGCGGAACTCGGGCAGTTCCCAGGCGACCTGGAGAGCCTTGACGAGATTGCGGTTCATGAACCATCCGCTACCCGGAAGCGACAGCCGGCGAAACCCTGCGGCCTGTCCGGTCACGGCACGTGTTGGAGACTTCCTGGCTACCGCGGTCGAGCCAGTGGGCCGGCCCGGTAAACCTTTCGCGCCGACGCGGTGTCTTGCTGGTTGACGAGGCCCGGGAGGTCGGATGAGTGATTCGCGTGGGGCGGAGTTCGATGACTTCGTTCGTACCCGGTCGGTGGTGCTGCTGCGGGTTGCCTTCCTGCTGACCGGGGATCGGCACGCGGCCGAGGACCTGCTCCAGGAGGTGCTGGAGCAGGTGTACGTGCGCTGGCGTCGGGTGCAGAGCAGCCCGGAGGCGTACGCGCGGCGCGCGCTGGTCAATCGGTCGATCAACCGGTGGCGGTGGCGTGCCAGACGTCCCGAGCGGGCGCTGGGTGACCACGACCAGGTTGCCCGGGACCATGCCGACGCCGTCGCGGTTCGCGAGCTGGTCGTCGGGGCGCTGCGGGCGTTGCCGGCTCGGCAACGGGCCGCGGTCGTGCTCCGTTACCTGGAAGATCTGCCGGTCGCCGACGTCGCGGCGGCGATGGGGTGCTCCGCGGGTGCGGTGAAGAGTCACGCCTCGCGTGGGTTGGCGCGGCTGCGGGAGGCGCTTGCGGAATCGGATCTCGCCCTGCCCATCACCGAAACCAGGAGTTCGCGATGACGATGAACGACAGTGACGTACGCGAGATCCTGCGTCGCGCCACGGATTACCTGGTCGCCCCGGCTGGTCTGTTGGGTGCGGTGCGCCGGGGTGGGCGGCGCCGGGTGGTGCGCCGCCGGTCCGTCCTGGCGGCTGTCTGCGCGGCAGTGGTGGCCCTCCCCGTGGCTGGCGGGCTTCGGCTGGCCGGCGACGGAGGAGCGGCACCGGTCGCCGCGCCGATGTTCGACGAGCCGACGCGCGGTGACCTGGCCGCCGACGACGGGTACCTGCGGCAGGTCCGCGAGGCCTGGAAGCGCCGGCTGGAGCAGACCGGCGGGACGACGCGCGGCGAGCCGCACGTCGTCTGGGCGGGAACCACACCCGCCGGCCCGGCCGCCTACGTCGCCGACAGCACCACGCGCCACACAACTGTGGGGTTCGTCGAACCCACCGCCGACGGCCCGCGCATCGGCACCCTGACGGTTGTCGACGACACCGGAACGGACGGCATCGAGCAGGCGGCTCTGTTCGGACCGCAACGCGACGTGCTCCTCGTTCTCGACTTCGGGCAACCCGTGGAGTTCTCGGCGGACCTGCGGTATCTGCCCGACGGCAAGGTCGAGCGGACCTTCACTCCGGTGGCGTTCCGAGACGGTGCTGCGGTGATGTCGGTACCACCGCAGCGCACGAAGCTCACCGTCGCGCTCGCCAGGACGCCGGTCAGCCGGGAGAACATGGTTCACATCAACAACACCGAACTGATCCAGTTTCCCGGTGGTCAGGACCGGCCGGCGCCACCGCTGATCCGCCACACGTTGCCCGGCGCCCAGCAGGTCTGGGGCACCGACCCGGCTGCCGAGCAGGTGAGCGCGCCAGCCGAGGCCATCGCCGACTACATCGACCCGGTGGGCGTGCACACGCACAACGGATCTCCCCGGCTGTGGGTCTACGGGGCTACCCCCGACGGCCGGCGGCTCCTCGTGGAAACCATCCAGTACGACGACGACCCGTCCCGCGTCATCGCCCTGCTCGCCGGCAGAGACCTGCCCTTCGAGGCGGTCGCCGGCACGACCGTGGACTGGTCGGCACCGCTGCCGGTGCAGCTACGACTGCCTGACGACCAGGGCGTTCTGGTCGCCGCCGAGGGGTCGGCGTTGAGCTACCGAGTCGCCGGCGGTCAATGGCAGGACGCCGGCCGTAACGCGGCGCTGCTACCCGCTGCGGCCACCGACGTACGTGTCACAGACGCCGCGGGAACCACGACCACCGTCCCCGTCGATTCCTGATCCAGGGCTCCCCGCGCGGCCCACGAACAGGTCAGGGGCGGTTGTGCACGAACCACGCGTCTCCGGCGGGCAGGGCAACGGCGACCTCCCACCGGCTCAGTTCGAGGCCGAAAGTATTCCCGACCGTCCCGTCCTACCGGGAGACGGCGTCTCCGCCCGGGGCAGGGGTGACCGGCCGGGTAGCCGCGGGGTCGACGCGGGTGCGGGCCGCGCTCGACACGGGCCCGGTGGCGCCCCGCCGTGCGTCCACGGCGAGCAGCGTGAGCGCGACAAGCGTCAGCAGCCCACCGGCGAGGGCCAGCGGCCGCGCCCCCGAGGTGGGCAGGAGGACACCGCCGAGCAGCGAACCACCGGCGATGCCGGTGTTGAAGGCGGTGCTGACGCCCGCCGAGGCGATGTCGGTGCTGCCCGGGGCCAGTTGCAGCATCCGGCTCTGCACGGCGGAGCCGAACGCCGCGTAGGCGAGGCCGATGCCGGCGAGGAGTACGACCGCTCCGGGCCGGAGCGCGCCGAGCGCGTACAGGCCGAACAGCGAGGCCGTGCCGATGCCCAGCGGCGTCAGCAGGGAGGCGGTCGGCCGCGCGTCCAGGGTCCGGGCCGCGGCCAGGGTACCGACGACGCCGGCGGCGCCGGCGGCGAACAGCAGCGGCGCCAGCACCGCGTCGGCGAAGCCGCTGACGTCGAGCAGGAACGGTGTGACGTAGGTCTGCAGGGTCATGAACCCGCCGATGCCGAGGGCGGTCGCGACGAGCAACAGGATGAAGCGTCGCCCGTCCGGCGCGGTGCCCCGGGCGGCGCCGCCAGCGGCCGGGGGATAGGAGGGCAGGAAGACGAGCACCGCGGCGGCGATGACCAGACCAACCCCGGCCAACACCGCGAACGCCACCCGCCACCCGGCGTGCTGCCCGAGCCAGGTGCCGAGGGGTACGCCGAGCACCGGGGCGAGCGTCGCCCCGGTCGCGAACAGCGCCACCACCCGACCGCGTACCGCGACCGGAAAGGGCCCGGTCACGGCCGCCGTGGCGACGGACCAGAAGAGTGCCTGCGCGAGGGCTGTCGCGAGTCGGGCGCCGGCCAGCACGGCGTACGTGGAGGCGAGCGCTGCTGTGGCGTTCGCGGCGGCGAACAGGAGCATCGTGACGCCGAGCAGGTGCCGTCGGGGGATCCGCTGGGTCAGCCGGGCCAACGGCACGGATGCCAGCACGACCACGACGGCGTACCCGCTGACCAGCAGACCCACCTGGGAGCGGGACCTGTCGAGTTCGGGTGCGATGTGGGTCAGCAGGCCGACGGGCAGCAACTCGGTCGTGATGAACGCGAACGCGGCGAGGGACAGGGCGACGAGCACGGCCCTGGCCCTTCGCGGCGACACCTCCTGCGCCATGGCCCACCCCCATTCGTGATCACCGTAATCGAGGGTTCCGTCCCCGTTGCGCGGCGGATCACCCGGGCGCGGCTCCCGCGCCCCGGGCCGGCGCCGCGCCGGCGGTCGCGAGGTGGGCCCGGGTCAGGATCGTGTCCGGAAGGGGGCGAGCACGGCACGGATCTGGTCGGCCGCGCCCCAGTCGTCGTCGAACTGCGCCAGCACGGCGAGGTGTTGTCGCAACTGGACGATCGGCATCCGGGCCCGCCAGCCGTCGTCGAGCGCGGTCAGCTCCGCGTAGACCTCGAAGAACCGTCGCGCCTCGGGCGGGGGCGAGGTGGACCACACGTGGGCGAGGTCGACCTCGGCCCACATGTAGGACACCGCCGGGTCGATAAGTGCGGGCTGCCCGTCCGCGGTGGACAGGATGTTCTGGGTCCACAGGTCGCCGTGTGTCAGGCACGCGGGCCGGTCCGGCAACAGGTCGGGCAGCCGGTCGCAGAGCCGTTCCAGGGCCGCCCGGTCTCCGGCGTCGAGTGCCGCCTCCACCCGGGGCTGCCCGAGCCACCGGAGCAGCCGGTGCTCCGCGAAGAACTCGTAGCCGTTGTCATGCCACGTGTTGACCTGACGGCGGCGGCCCAGCCAGTTGTCGTGGTGCCAACCGAAGCGGGGATGGGTCGTGTTCAGGTGCATGTCGGCGAGCAGGTGTGCGAGCCGCTCCCAGAAGACCTCGCTGTGCGGCCTCGGGCGCAACACCGACAACACGAGCAGTGCGCGGTCGGCCAGGAGCACCTCGGGTGTCGGTACGCGGCCGAGTTCGCGCAGGGCGGCCAGCCCTTCGGCCTCGGCGAGGAAGACCCCGTCGGCCGGCGCGTCGGCGAAGGCCTTGACGAACACCGACGGCGCGTCCCGGCGGGTGGCTATGCCCGCGACCGCCGCAACCCCGCCGGCCACCGGCTCCACCGTGACGACCTCGTCCATACCGGCCGCGAGCAGGCGCTCCAGCAGGATCGTCGTCGAGCGCATCAGGGCGCACTCCTCATGGTCGGTGTGCTCGGGTCACACCACAGCTTAGGGGGCGGCGAACCGCCTCCCGGGCGGTGACGCTGTCCATCGTGGATCGCCGGCACCGGCAACCCGATGGCTCTCAGCGACGGGCAGCCGCCTCGACGATCTCGGCGATCGCGTCGAACGGGTTGTGCTGACCGATCTCCTTGGCCATGATGTCGGCCTGGGAGCGGTAGCCCGGGTCGTGCAGCACCGTCCGCACGGCGGCGCGCAACTCGGCGACCGTGGGCCGGCCGGTCCGCAGGTTGACACCGGTGCCGCTCCACTCGACGCGGGCCGCCACCTCCGGCTTGTCCTCGCTGGCACCGGCGACCACCAGCGGCACCCCGTAGTACAGGGCGGTCTGCACCCCGCCGTAACCACCGTTGGTGACAAGCGTGTCGGCGTGCGGGAGCAGCCGGTCGAACGGCACGAAGCTGGCCAGCCGCACGTTGTCCGGCACGTCGGTCAGGGCCTGGCGGACCAGTTCGGGCCCGTCCTCGCGTGCGGTCGCGGCCACCACGAGGACGTCGAGGTCGGCGAGGGCACGCACCGTGGGGATGATCAGCTCGCTCAGATCGTTGTTGGCGACCGTCCCCTGCGTGACGACCACCACCTGCCGACCCGCCGACAACTCCGGCCACCACGCCGGCTCCGCGTACGTGCTGCTGGGCGCGGGAGGGAGCGTACCGACGAACCGCAGGTGCTCGGGGAGGTCGCCGCGGGGGTACTCGAAGCTGGGCACTGTCAGTTGCAGATAGTGGTCGGTACGCCGGAAGGGCACGTCGAAGAGGTAGTCGGGCATCGGCACACCCAACGACGTGAGCGTCGCCTCGCCGAATCTCTGCAGATCGGCAAAGAGCTGGCGCACCTCGGCGTTCATCGCCCGGTTGCGGGCGCGTCCCTGCTCGCCTGACGTCGGCAGCAGGCCGGGGCCGAACGCGGGCGCGTCCTCGCTCTGGATCAGCAGGGGGATCGAGCCCAGCGTCACGAGCGTCGGGCGCTCCCGCGGCGGCGCGGAGAGGCTGAGCACCGGTATCGACCAGAACCCGAGCTCACCCAGCACCACGTCGGCGGGGAACCGCGCCAGTAGCGCCCGCAGACCCCGGACCTGCGCGGGGAGTTGGCCCAGGAAGAAGGTCTCGAAGTCGAACGACAGCTGGGCCGGTCCGGGCGGCAGCGTGGCCCGCAGCGGAAAGAGCGAGTCCAACCTCCGGTCGTCGAGGTCGGCCTCCGGCGGCAACGCCTGGAATCGCGCGCCGATCGCCAGAGCGCGCGCCTCGAACCGGGACCCGGTGTAGACGACCACCTCATGGCCCCGCCGGACCAGGTCCGCCGCGATCGTGAGGACCGGGCCCACGTGCCCCTCGAAGGGAGTCGCTCCGACGATTACCCTTGCCATCTCTGTCTCCTCACGTCCGCGCCCGTACCGGCGATCGGCACGCCGGTGTCACCGTAGGTCACGACTGCCGCGTCCCTTGTCCGGCCACGAGCTCGATGATCGTCTTGCCGGCTGTGCGGCGGTCGGGGGCGAACGCGGCGGCCGTTTCGGAGAGCGGGCGCACCGCGCCGACGATCGGGTTGAGCCGCCCGTCCCGCAGGCGCTGGGCGAGGTCGGCCAGCCGGGCGCGGTCAGGTTCGACGACGAAGAAGATGGCTCGCCCGTTCCTCGGCTGGACGGTGGGCGGCGCGGCGATGGTGACGAGGGTGCCGCCCGGACGTACCAGTTCGGTCGATCGTTCCAGGATGTCGCCGCCGATGACGTCGAGCACCACGTCCACCTCGCCGACGTGCCGCAGCTCGTCGGCGGCGAGGTCCACGAAGGTGTGCGCGCCGAGGGCGAGCGCGACGGCGCGGTCGTCCGCTCGTCCGGTCCCGATCACGTGGGCGCCCACCTCGTTGGCGAGTTGGACGGCGATCGAACCGACGCCACCCGCGGCCCCGTGGATGAGGACAGTCTGGCCGGCCGTGAGGTGGGCGTGGTCGAAGAGCCCCTGCCAGGCGGTCAGTCCGGAGATGGGCAGCGCCGCGGCCACGGTGTGGTCGATCCCGGCCGGCAGCGGGGCGAGGTTGCGTGCCTCCACCGCTGTGTATTCGGCGAGGGATCCGTTGCGGGCCCAGTCGCTCAGTCCGAACACCCGCTGGCCCACGCTGAGGCCGGTGGTGCCGTAGCCGAGTTCGACCACGACCCCGGACAGCTCGTGCCCGGGGATGGTGGGGGTCCGGTCGTGGCCGGCGCGATCGGTCCACGTCGCCGGCCAGTCGAGCTCTCCGGGCGTGAAGCCGGCGGCGTGCACGCGAACGATGACGTCGTTCTCCGCTGCGTGCGGGTAGGGCATGTCGGTCAGGGTGAGCCCGCTGACACCCGCGGTACGGTCGCGGACGGTGATCGCTCGCATGCTCGAAGCCTTTCCAGGAGAGTTCGTCGGTAGGCCGTGGCGGTGGGGATCGGCGGGTCAGCTCGGCCAGGGCGATCCGACGATGCGCTCGACGGTCGTCACCCGCTGGAAGCCGGGGATGAAGTGTTCGAGGATGTCGGAGTTCACGGTGCCGTTCGTGGTGTCGGGACGGTTCTTCAGCCCGTCGACGTGGGCTCGCAGAAACTCGTTCTTGAAGTCACCTCGTGGATGGGCGGCGAGGATCTCGTCCCGCTGATCGGGCTCCAGTCCGTCCAGGCCGAGGCCGAGCACGTCGGTCAGGACACCGAGATAGGTGGTCGCGATTTCCGGCCCCATCCGGTCGGGAACACCAGGCGTGGTGTGCAGCGCGATCGCCGTCCAGACGGTCTCGGCGGCGGCCGTCGAGAAACCCCGGTCCAGGAGGAACGTGCGGGCGTGGTCGGCGCCATCGATCTCGAAGCGCTGCTCGACGTCGGAAAAGGGAGTCAGCAGACCGGAATCGTGGAACATCGCCGCCAGATAGAGCAACTCCGGATCCGGTTCCACGCCCAGCCGGTGCGCGTGAATCAGGCCGAAGAGATAAACCCTGCGGGAGTGGTGGTAGATGACCGGCCTGGTCGTCCCCTGGATGTGCCGGGTCGCCTCCGCGACCGCCGTGGTGTCCGGAATCGTCAACCCCGCGATGACCTCTGGCATGTTCCTGGCCTTTCGAAACTGTGTCGGTAGCTGTTTGGGAACCCCATGCTGCCTCCCGATCGTCGTACGCCGCCGCCTTCCTCCGGCCAGGAATCCCTCATATCCGGACGTGCTGAAATCGCAGACGTGCGGCCCGTCACACAGCGGCGTGCTACCAATGAATGGTGTCCATTCCTCCGGTTCGCCGGCCCAGTGGCGGTCGCGACCGCCGGGGTCGGGCCTCGCACCCGGCGCCGAGCAGACCGCGGTGGTGAACGGTGGCTCCCATTCCGTCGCGATCCTGGTCTACGACGGTGTGACGTTGCTTGACGTCGCCGGCCCGGCCGAGGTGTTCAAGGAGGCGAACCGGTTCGGTGCCGACTACCGGATCGTGCTGCTGTCACCGACCGGCGCGGACGTCACGTCGAGTCTCGGGATCCGGATGGCGGTCGACGGTGCCGTCTCCCCGGGGGAAGCTTTCGACACCCTGCTGGTGGCCGGGTCCGACCACTATCCGCGCGCCCACGTCCCCGCCGACCTGGCGAACGCCGCGCGGACACCGGCGGCGGCGGCCGGCCGGGTCGCGTCGATCTGCACCGGGGCGTTCGTCCTCGCCGCCGCCGGCGTTCTCGACGGCAAGCGCGCGACCACGCACTGGAAGGTCGCGCACGAGCTTGCCGCCCGGTGTCCGACCTGCCGGGTCGAGCCCGACGCCATCTACGTTCGGGACGGCACCACGTACACCTCGGCGGGGGTGACGGCCGGCATCGACCTGGCGCTCGCTCTCGTCGAAGAGGACCACGGGCCCGACCTGACCCGAGACGTCGCTCGCGCCCTGGTGGTGTACATGCAGCGCGCGGGCGGCCAGTCTCAGTTCTCGGCGCCGTTGCAGGGGCCGCCGCCGCGCTCCCCGGCGCTGCGGAGGATCACCGACGTGGTGACGGCGGACCCCCGCGGCGACCACTCGCTCGGTGAACTCGCGAGGCATCTCAACGTGAGCACCAGGCAGCTCACCCGGCTCTTCCACGACGAGCTGTCCACAACGCCGGCTCGCTACGTGGAGAACATCCGGTTCGACCTGGCGCGGGCGCTGCTCGACCAGGGCCACACCGCGACGCAGGCCGCGACCCTCGCCGGGTTCCCCAGCTACGAGAGCATGCGCCGGGTCTTCGCCAGAAAGCTGTCGATCAGCCCTGCCGCCTACCAGCGACGGTTCAGTACGGCTCGCCGCTCCCACGAGGCGGGCGGAGCGCAGCGGTAGGGCTGGGCCTCACGACCGGTTCCGTGGCTGGGCGAGGAAGCGCAGATACTCCACCCGGTCGAACGGGTTGCCGCCGATCCGCCAGCCGGCGGTGCTCTCGTCGGTGCCGTCGATGCGGGCACCGAGCCGGCCCAGGTACGACGTGACCGCGCCGAGCCGGTCGACCGCTCGACGTGCACGAGTCGGCCCGGCCCGAACTCGGCTGCGATCCCGTACGTCTCGGCCAGCGTGGCGGCCAGCACCTCGCGCGGCACCTCGCCGCAGGGCAGCACGCTCGTGCCGCCGTCCGGGGCCACCCGGGTCCGCAGGAACGGGTCGGTGTCCGCGATGTCCAGCAGCGCGGCGTGCGATGCTTGATTACATCGTCTTGCGTCAATAGATTGACGGTGGGCGCCGCCGAGGCCCGGGTGACCGGGCCGTCGGCGACTGACAGGTCCATCCCGAGCCGGGCACCGCGGTCGTACGCACCGACCAGTCGTTGTGGCGCGTCGCAGCGCCGCACCCAGGGCGCGTTGGCGTGCTGCGTTCCTCCGGGACGCGCGTCGCCGCGCCGCCTCCCTCCAGCTCGATGGCAGAAGGACCTCTGATGACGATTCTCCGCGCCCGACCCGCTCCGACCCTGGCGGTCGTCGCCGCACTCGCCGCCGTGACCGCGACCGGAACGGCCCTGCTCACCAGTCCGGCCTCGGCCGCCCAGGGCTGCCGGGTGGACTACACGCCCAACCAGTGGCCCGGCGGATTCACCGCAAACGTCAAGGTGTCGCCGGGCGACACCGCCGTCTCCAGTTGGACAGTCACCTGGACGTACGCCGGGGACGAACGCGTCACGAACGGCTGGAACGCCACCGTCAGCCAGTCCGGCGCGACGGTGACCGCCCGCAACCTGTCGTACAACGGCAGCATCCCGGCCGCCGGCGCCACCGAGTTTGGTGTGCAGGGCACGTACGGCTCCAGCGGCGGCGCGCCGACCGGGTTCAGCCTGAACGGCGTTCCGTGCAACGGCACCGGGCCGACCCCGACTGGCGTGCCCACCACGATGGTGCCGACGACGCCCCCGCCCACGACGCCCCCGCCCACGACGCCCCCGCCCACGACGCCCCCGCCCACGACGCCCCCGCCCACGACGCCCCCGCCCACGACGCCTCCGCCCACGACGCCGCCGCCCACGACGCCGCCGCCGACCGGGTGTGCCGGGGCGGTGCTCTGCGACGGCTTCGAGAACCAGACCGGTTCGACGCCGTCCGGCGACTGGACCGTGGTGAACCCGGACTGTTCCGGCGCCGGCACGGCCACCATCGACACGGCCACCAGACACAGCGGCAGCCGGGCAGTCCGGATCAACGGCGCGGCCGGCTACTGCAACCACGTCTTCATCAGGTCCACCAGGAACCTCGGCAGCGTGGGGAGTGTCCGGTACGGCCGGATCTGGGTACGGCACACCACCGCCCAGCCCACCGAGCACACCACGATGATGGCGATGACCGACTCCGCCGACGGCAACAAGGACCTGCGGATCGGCGGCCAGAACGGCGCCCTGCAGTGGAACCGCGCCTCCGACGACGCGACCCTGCCCGAGCAGAGCCCGGCCGGGGTGGCGCAGAGCGTTCCGCTACCCACCAACCGGTGGGCCTGCCTGGAGTTCATGGTGGACGGCTCGGCCGGTCAGCTCCGTACCTGGCTGGACGGCACCGCCATCACCGGCCTCACGGCGGACGGCGTACCCACGCACGACATTGACGGCCAGTGGTACAACCGCACCTGGCGGCCCCAGCTCACCGACCTCAAGCTGGGCTGGGAGAGCTACGGCGGCGGGGCCGACACCCTCTGGTACGACGACGTCGCGGTCGGGTCCAGCCGGATCGGCTGCTGACCCCCGGGTGAGCCAACATGGCGTGCCACGGTATGCCGGCCACGCCATGTTGACTCACGTTCCCCCTGCGCACCGACACGTCGTCGCGCAGGGGGAACGTCACCGCCGGGTAGGGGTCCAGGAACCGTCCGCCCCTGGTCCACGGTGCGGGGGAGGACAATCGCGGGCATGGATCTCGCCGCGATTCGAGAAGACGTCGCTGTCATCGACCTCCTTCTTCGGGACATCGCTCACCGTCCGGTGGACCTGACAGACCCGGACTGGCAGGCGAAGCTGTCAGCCATGGTGCCGCCGGTGGAGGAGGCCGGCGTGGCGGCCGAGGCGGCGGCGGCCCTGACAGCTCTGCTGGACGCCTACGAATCCGGTGACGAGGGGGTCAGGGACGAGGTCCGCCAGATCTTCCGGGCACACGGCGCCTTCGGCTGGGGGGTCGGCCTCACGGGTCAGTGGCCATCGGCGGCCGCCGAGTTCCGTCGGCGGCTGGTACACGTCTCGGCCCGGGACCAGTCGGACGATCCCCGCGACGACCTCGTCGAGATCTGGGAGTTGTGCGCCAGGGCGCGCGGACGCGGGGTGGACATCGAGCCGAGCGTTCGCGCGGTCGCTGACATCTCGGGTGAGGTCGACCATTTCGGCATGGGGACCACCCGCCTGCTGATCCTGCGGGGCCTCGAACACCGCTGACACCGACACCTCGGGTCCGCCGCCTGCCCTTCGGGTCAGGTCTCCCGCACCTGCACGTGGATGCCGTAGCGCGCCTGGAAGTCCGCCGCCAGCTCCGGGCCGGCGTACCGGGGCGGGTGGCTCTCCCACCACGGCCAGTGGGCGAGGTGGGGGATCGGGTCGTCCCGCAGCATCGCCCGGAAGCGCCGGTCGGACTCGGCCACCTGCTCGCGAACCCAGCTCAGCTCGCGGTACCGCTGTAGCTCCGGGTGGTTGAGCACCGCCTCCAGCAATCTCCGGACGCCCAGGTCGGCGTCGTACTCCTCGAGGGAGTCGTCGTACCCGGCCAGGCAGGCGTCCACCACGGCCTGCCAACAGTCGACCATTCCGCCCGGCAGTTGGCCGCGCTGGCCGTGGGGCCCCGCCGTGACCGCCCGGAACCGCGAGACGAACTCCCCTTCGCTCATCTCGGGTGGTGGAAGTTGGTGGGTCGCCCGCGGGTTCCCGTCGGGCGCCAGAACCTGGGGCCGCTCGTCGTCCATCGACCGATGGTCGCACCCCGCCCGGTGCGCCGTCATGCGCCGCCGCTCAGGGCTCCCGGTGTGGTGTTGGCGTCTGCCGTCCGTTCCTGACCGACCGGGTGCTGAGGGCGTAGCCGACGGTCGTGACGCCCATCGCCACTCCCCAGCCGAGGAACACCAGCAGCGTGGCGGTCACCGCCCAGCCGTCCCACACGTCCGACCACGGCAACTCGCCGGAGAGCAGGCGGCCGACGAACACCGCGCTGCTCAGCACGCCGTAGGTGACAAGCGTGAGGGCCACCGCCCCGGCTGGGACCACCGCCAGCAGCCGGGGTACCGGCCGGCCACCCAGGCCCGGCACCCAGCGCGGAAACTGCTGCCCCCACCGCTGCACCAACCCGAGAACGAGCAGTCCGGCGAGCGGTGGGACGACAGTGATCGCCACCCCCGTCGGCGTCGAGAGGTTGTTGGCGATGTCGTTCAGCTCCTGCTCGGAGATGCCGAACGGAACGCCGAGGACCCAGAGCCCGTGGGGTAGGGCCCAGCCGACCACCGGCAGCGCGACCGCCACGTACGCCCAGCGGCGCGTCCAGCGGGGCACCGGCCGGTAGCCGGGAGCCACCGGTCCGCGCCGGGGATCCGACGCGTTCGCCAGCCCGGTGAACAGGATGCCGCCGGCCAACAGTGCGAGCCGGGCACCGAGGTCACGCCAGTCCGAGGGGCGTCCCGCCAACGCAGCCGGGACCTCGAAGAGCAGGTGCAGCGGGAACGCGGTGACCAGAAGCAGTGCCGCCGCGAGCCAGGTCCCCGTGGTCGCGGCGCGACCGGGAAAGCGGACCGCGCACACGACCACCACCGCGAGGACGAGGCCGACCGCCAGCGCCCCCCAGCCCGCCCAGAACGGCAGCGTCTCGACGCGGTCGGCACCGCATCCTCCGGCTGGATCGACCAGGTCAGTCCGGTCGCAGGCGGTGTACGCCCACCGGCCACCGGCGATCCAGAACAGGCGCAGGGCGCCCTCGCCGACGAGGAAGAGGCCACCTGCCAGCGCCCACGGTCTCACCCGGTCGACGGCTGGGGGTCGGTGTGTGCCAGCGGTACGGTCAGACATGTCGCTCCCCTACGGCAGTGCCGGGCCGGCCGGACCGTTGGTCGAGACGCGGGCCATCCGCCTCGGAAACCAGCAGCCACACGCCGACAGTCATGAATTGATGATCTGGGGCGTGCAACGACTTCTCCTCCCCGGCGCAGGGGAGTGCGCTCCCTCTGCGGAGGGGACGGCCGTGGGCTCCGCTCACCGGGCCGTGTCGGAGTAGACCTCCACGTCGTAGAGCAGTTGCACGTGGCGGCGGCCGTTGGTGATGCCGACGAAGGTCGGGTCACCGGCCGGGGTGTGACCCTGGCGCCACGCCTCCTCCCGCGCTGCTTCCCGCGACTCGTGGTGCGTCCTGCCTTCCCGGTGCAGTTGCAGAACGCGACGGGCGGTGATCCGGTCGCTGTCGAGGTGGATTCGCAGCAGAGGCACTCGCCAACCTCCTTGCCGACGTAACGGCCTACCTTCGGCTGTTCAATTAGCTTACCGGCGTTAAGTTACCTGTCCAGCGGACTAGAGTGGCAACATGACCAGCGCAGAGCCGGGCGTACCGCCGGCGACCCCGGCCGGGCGGCGAGACAGCCGCACCTCACCGCCGGTATGGCTACGTGCGGAGCCATCCCGTACGCGCCGGAAAGCGCCGCTGACCCTCGGGCGCATCGTGGATGCGGCGGTGACCCTGCTTGACGAACGTGGCATCGAGGGTCTGACCATGCGCTGCCTCGCCCAGCGGCTCGACGTGACGGCGACCGCCCTGTACTGGCACGTGAAGACGAAGGATGACGTCCTGGACCTGGCCGTTGACCGGATCTTCGGCGATGTGCCCATCCCGGACGTGAGCGACGACTGGCTGGAGGACGCCCGCCTCCTCGTCCGAGCGTGGCGCGCCGCCATGCTGCGCCATCCCTGGGCGCCGAATCTCATCGGACGTCCGATGCTCGGGCCCAACGTCCTCGCCCGCACCGAATTCCTGCAGTCGGCACTGGTGCGCGGCGGTTGTCGCGGACGTTCCCTCGCGGTGGCCACGCGGATGCTTGCCAACTACGTCATCGGCGCCGCGCTCACCGAAGCCACGTGGCACCGGACGGCGGACCCGCAGGCGCGCACCGCGGCCCGCGACCACATCGCCGCGAGGGCCGACGAGTATCCGACCCTCGACGCCTCCGGCCATCTCGACGACACCCGCTGGAACGACGACCTGCTGTTCGAGGAGGGCCTCGACGGCATCCTCCGGGCGGCAGCGCGCACCGGGCCGCCGCGCTGAGCAGCGCGCCGGCGTCGCCGGTGCGGAGGCCCCGCCGTTCGCCAGCGTCAGGCCGACGGTCCAGCCGTGACGGTGGCGGCGGTGCCTTCGGCGCTGCCGGCGCGGAGGCCCGGAGCCAGTGGCTCCGGGCCTCCGGTGTCGTGCTTCGTTCAGGGGCTGGTGCAGGTGATGTTGCCGGGTGGGGTGGCGCCGTTGCCGGTGGCAGTGAACCCGAAGGTGGTCGACGCGTTCGGGGCCAACGTGCCGTTGTAGGCGGCGTTTCGGACGGTGACGGCGCCCGTGGTGCCCGTGTTGGTGCCGCTCCAGAGGCTGCTGATGGCCTGGCCGTTCGCCAGCGTCAGGCCGACGGTCCAGCCGTTGACGGTGGCGGCGGTGTTGTTGGCGACGGTGACCTCACCCTGGAAGCCGCCCGGCCAACTGTTGACCAGGCGGTAGGTGGCGGCGCAGGTGCCCGGCCCCCCGGTCGGGGGCGTGGTCGGCGGAGGGGTGGTCGGCGGGGGCGTGGTCGGTGGATGAGTGGTCGGCGGGGGCGTGGTGGGCGGGGGCGTGGTGGGCGGAGTGGTGGACTGGAACTGGCTGAAGAATCTCCAGATCTCGCCCGAGGTCCAGGTCCTGCTGTCGTTCGGGCTGGATGACCCGTCGACGGGACTGGGGGTGTGGTCTCCGTCGAACGCGGCCCACTGCACGGGATAACCCGCTCGGCAGCCCGTGTACGTGGTGGTGATGTGGGTGAGGCTGCCCCGGCTTGGTTCGCGCGGGCTCTGCGCGGTGCAGCCGTTGTTCCTGACGAAGGTGTCGCGCAGCGACCGGCCCTGGGAGATGTTCAGCACGCTGTCGTAGATGCCGTGGATGCCGAAGTAGGGGACGGGTTGGGTGCCGCCGTTGCAACCGCTGAGATTGGCGCCGGACAGGACGGCGACCGCGCGGATGACGGTGGGTCGGGCGCAGGCCACGGCGTAGCTCATGGCCCCGCCGTAGCTCCAGCCCAGGGCGAAACGTTGGGTCGTGTCGACGCAGAGGTCGTTCTCGACCTGGCGGGAGATGTCGTCGAAGAGGGTCAGGTCGCGACCGTTGGTGTTGGCCCAACCGGCGTCGATGCCCTGGGGCGCAACGAAGATCGTGGTGTTGTTCGACAGCGGCGCAAGCCCGTAGTAGCCGGCCGAGGCGACGTTGTTTGCCGAGCCGTTCAGCCAGTGGAAGCCGAAGACCAGCCGGTACGGGTTGTTCCGGTTGTAACCGTCCGGGATCCGCAGGATGTAGGTGCGATTCTGTCCGCTGCTCTGAATGGTGCGTGTCCCGTTGGTGAGCGTGGGGGCCTTGCCGCAGCCGGCGGTGGCCGCGAGCGTGCCGTTCGTCGCGGCCACCGCTGCTTTACCCAAGCCGCCGTTCAGCACGCCGCCGGCGGCCGCGGCGAGGAGAACCGCCGCGCCTGCTATGTACGAGAATAGTTGTCTATGTTTCGCCATTGCGTGACTCCTTGCCAATTGTCGTCCTGTGGTGGTGGTGCGTGCGCGGGACCGGCCCGGCGACCGCCGGCCGTGCCCGTTGTGGCACAAGGGTGGATGAGGGCTCGCGCCCCGCCGTCCGCTCGCCGTCCGCGAGTCGGAGCGTGCCGGGGTTACGGCCGTCGAGCACCGGCCGGAAGGCGGCTCGTCGGGCGGGGCGGTGAGGGGTTGACGGCTGGCTGTGGCGCTCCCAGGTGCCGAATAGGGCTCCCCTTCCGTTGCGGGCCGGCTTGCAGGTCGGTGCGGCGTGCACGGGTGGCGTGCGGGCCGTACCGCTGCTGTCGGGTTGTCCGCGACGGGCACGTGAAGCTGGGGCATGCAGCCGGACCGAGATTGTCCGGCCAACCGCCTGCGGTCGCCTGGCATTGGCGGAGCGGCCCGGACTGGTCACGACTGGCAAGGGCGGCCGGAGGGCGTCGCCCTCGGCGTGCCTTTGTCGATCGACTCAGGTGATCGGGAGCGTGCCCTTCACTCCCGCGCCGAAAGATAGCATGTTATCGATAACATGCTCAACCGCGCGAGTCGTCCCCAGGTGTTCTGAACAGGTATCGCTTGGTGGTCCGGCCTGGCGTCGCGTGGTGCCGAGGATGAGTGCCGGTCGCGGATCGGAGGCGGTCTGACAGCTCGGTCCGCGGCGTCCTGTCTGCCCGAGAAGTGCCTTGGCTGAGAACTCGACTATAAAGATCCTCTATGAATTGGCATTGACGCATGTACATCCATCAACGAGGATGGACGGCGGTGACATTAGCGGGGGGTGTCACTGCGTATGGCGGTCGAGTTATCGCCATTCGAAAGAGCGGCTGATATTGCTGCACCCCCTACCGGACCTCACGAGGGGATGGCATGCATGAAACGTACGCTCGGAGTACCTCTGCTCGTCGCCAAAGTCTTGGCTGTCGGCTTCGCGGTTGCCCTGGCTGCGCCAGGGTCCCTGCCAGCCGCAGCCGCGGCGTCGCTGCAACCACTGTCCAGCAACGACTTCCGGGCTACCGAGTCGTCGGCTGACCGTGACTCTGGCACGTTCGCCCGCTCGGCCACGATGATCGAATTTTCGGCGGCGGCCACGAGCCCCGTGGCCTCGGAAGTGACAGTGTCCGTGGCTGGCAAGAAGTTCACCGCCAGCAAGGACATCAGTAAGGGTGTCGCCAACTGGTCCGGCGGCGGGGCTTCGCTTCAGCCGGATGAGCGCACCGCGCTCGGCGCGTTCGCCAAGTCCCTCGAAGAGTCGTGGGTCAAGCCGGCAAATGCCGCGAAGACGGCGGTTCCGCTGCACCGGGACCTGACCATCCGCCTCGCCATGCTGGTTGCCGAGGCGCCGGTCGGCACCAAGATCGGCAACCTGGAAGTGCCCCGCCCGGTGGAGCGGTACGGCCAGGCGAAGGTTCCGGACATGAAGCTCGCTGTCGAGTCGTGTGTCAAGGAGGGCACCCAGGCTACGACACCGAACAGCGCGTCCCGGAGCGCGGTGCTCGCCGCGTGCCAGCAGAGCAACGAAGACGGCATCCTCTACACCGGATGCAATACGACCGCGTGGGTGGTCCACGATGCCGACAGCCACTGTTTCCTGGGTGAGAGCATCTATGTTGGTCCGGCCTCGTACGACTGCATGGGTAAATGCGGTGGTGGTTGCTTCATCATCACCGGATACACCTACGACTGTGCTGACCACGATCGCTGCGGTCGCGAGCACGGTGGATCGACGAACCCATGGGACGCCGAATGTGGCGACGAATATTTCGAAGCCGATGACGACTTCCTGTATTCAAGCAACCAATGCGGTTAGAGTCTGAGGCCTTCTTACGATGAAGCGACTGCTGATGTCCGTGGCGTTCGTCATGCTCGCGGTCTCGGCGTCCGGGTGCGGGTCCACCGAGAAGTCGGTGGACCCGCCACCGAACGCACTGGCCACGGTGGCGGGCGAACCAATCACTGTCGAACGTGTCCAAGCGCTCATGCCTGATGATCCCCTGCCGCCGGTCTTGGTGGTGGGCGGCTACTCCGGCCCTTGGGGAGAGGCACTGAACCTGGCGATCCGCGACGAACTCCTGGTGCGTGAAGCCGCTCGTCGTGGCATCGACGGGTCAACCAGAGCCGAACAGCTCGCCACACTCATCAAGCAGGAGCAGCGCGACAAAGCCGGCTTCACCATCGAGAGCATCACCGACGATGAGGCGCGGTCCTGGTATCAGGAGCACCGCAACCTGTTCGGCGACGTGGCTCGGGCCGACGTGGCCTGGGCGGAATTCACGGACGGCGACCAGGCCAAGAAGGCCATGGAGCGGGTGGCCGGTGCGGATCAGCCGACGTTCCAGCGACTGCTACGCGAGGACAAGCCGACGAAGAGCGGCACCGCCACGATCGACGATCACCACGACGAAGTCGATCCGATGATCACCCGTGGGGCCTATGCGATTGCCGCCGCTGGTGGCATCGGGCTGTCCTCCGACCCGAAGAACAAGCGCTGGTGGGTGGTCCGCGTCGAGAGCATCTCCTTCGAGACCGTCGACTGGGATGACGCCCTGGCCTATCGGGTGAAATCGGCGATGAGCGCGTACCGTCAGGATGAACACCTGCGCCAGCTTGCCGACTCGTTGCGGAAGAAGTGGCCGGTCCACGTGTACGAGGCGAGACTCGCTGACGTCATGAGGACGGAGGAAGCGAAATGAACGTGGCTACCATTGTCGGCGGCCTGGTCGCGCTCTTCATTGCTGCCATGGCGTTCGTGAGCCTACGCAGGCGCGGTCCGGCATCCGGGTCCGTCGGTCTGGTCCTGAGACTCCTCGCAATCGCCGCCACAGCCTGGGTCGTCATCGCGCTGTTGCCCTTCACCATCGACGACAGCGGTGCCGCCGCCAGCTATCTGCTGGGCGTACCGGTGGTTGCGGCCATCTGTCCCCTCATCGCGGACCTGACCCACCGTGCTGTCGCCACGACCACGACTGTCGCGGCCCTGGTCCTGCTGGTGTGGGCGCTCCTGCTGGGCCTCGGCATCGGTCTGTGGTTCGTCATTCCGGCCCTGCTGCTGGGGGTCGCGGCGATAGCCACCATGACCAGCCGAGGCGCGACGGTGCCGAGGAAGCAGGATGCCTGAGGCCGATCACGGCGCCTGAGACGCTGACCCTTACCGATGCCGCTCGACGTCCGCCAACCGTTCGGTGAGGAAGGCGCGCTCCACGTCGTTGTCGGTGAGGGTCAGCGCCTCTTCGTAGGCCGTCGCGGCCTCGGGCCATCGCCTCAGCTTGCGCAGGAAGTCGGCGCGGGCCGCGCTGAGATATCCGTAGGTGGCCAGGGCCGGATCGGCGAGCATCGGTGTGAGCGCGTCGAGCCCGGCCTCCGGGCCGTCGCGCAGCCCGATGGCGACGGCGCGATTGAGGCCGACGACGGGCGATGGCCACAGCCGCAGCAGCGCGTCGTAGAGCCCGATGATCTCGTTCCAGTCGGTGTCCTGCCAGGTTGGCGCCTCGGCGTGCACGGCGGCTATCGCGGCCTCCAGGGCGTACCGGGTCGGTTGCCGTCGGCGCAGCGCGTCGGTCAACAACGACCGTCCCTCATCGATGAGCTGCCGGTTCCAGCGGGTGCGGTCCTGCTCGGACAGGAGCACCAGCCGCCCGTCGACGGACATGCGGGTGTCCTGGCGTGCCGCGGTGAGCAGCAACAGTGCCAGCAGGGCGCTGATCTCGGCGTCGGTCGGCATGAGCAGGTGCAGCATGCGGGCCAGACCGACCGCGCAGTCCACCAGGTCCTGCCGCACCAGGTGCGCGCCCACGGGTGCGGTGTGGCCGGTGGTGAAGATGAGGTGGACGACCTCGAGTACGGCGCTCACCCGCTCGCCGAGTTGATCGGGGCCGGGGACCCGGTACGGGATGCGGGCCGCGGCGATCTTCCTCTTGGCCCGGGTGATCCGGGCGGCCATGGTGCTCGTCGGCACCAGGAACGCGCGGGCCACCTCCGGGGTGGACAGCCCGCACACCAGGCGCAGGGTCAGGGCGACCTGCGCCGGGCGGGACAGTGCGGGGTGGGCGCAGGTGAAGATGAGGCGCAGCCGGTCGTCGACCAGGCCATCCTCGGGGCCCGGCATCGTCTCGTCCGCGACGAGCAGTGGCATCTTGCGACGGAACACCGACTCGCGGCGCAGCACGTCCAGGGCCCGGTTGCGGGCGATGGTGGTGAGCCAGGCGCCCGGCCGGTCGGGAATGCCGCTCTCGGCCCAGGTCTCCAGGGCCTGCGCGAACGCGTCCTGGGCGCACTCCTCGGCGAGATCGAGGTCCCGGGTCAGTTGGGCGGTGGTGCTGAACACCTGGGCCCAGTCGCGGCGGTGCGCCTGCGCGACCGCCGCGACGACCTCGTCGTTCATGCCTGGTCGACCACCGGACGGATCTCCACACCGCTGTGCGACGCGTGCACCTCGGGAAGCAGTGCCGCCAGAGACAGCACCTCGTCCAGGTCGGCCGCCTCCAGCAGGTAGTAGCCGCCGAGTGCCTCCTTGGTCTCCAGGAACGGCCCGTCGGTCGTGTCGAGTTTGCCGAGTGCGTCCGAGCGCAGCGAGGTGGCGGTGGGTGCCGGTTCCAACTGTTGCCCGCCGATGATCTGTGCGCCGGCCTCGGCCACGAACGCCACGTGCGCGGCGTCGTGCGCCTTCCACTGCTCGTCGGTCATCGCGTCCCACTGCTGCGCGTCGCCGTAGATGAGGATCATGTACTTCGCCATGTCTCGTATCCCATCGTGTGTTGGCCCCGTCGGTGGTGGCCCCTACATTGACGACGAGCCAGCCGGGCTCCGGATCGACAGCCGGGACGACATTCTCGGTCCGACGACCGGGGCATCATCGCAGGCTTCGGCTTCCGGTCGCGGGTGCCCGACGCGACGCGGCACGATCACCAGCTCGACGATGACCTGAGCGAGGTGGCAGGAGTGATCGAAGATGTTTCGAGGGAGGTGGGGAGACGCATGACGCGTGGACGGGTGTTGGTGGTCGGTCTGGACCCGGTCAGGATCCCTGGCTGGGATCCCGCGCCGGTGGTGGCGGCGATAGCGCGCGGTCAGGCCCGCTTCGACGATCTTGGCATTGCGGCTGACCTGTGCCTGGTGGCGCCCGACGGGGACGCCGAAGAGGCGATCGTCGCGGCGCTGACCCGCGGGGATTACGCCTGCGTGGTCGTCGGCGGCGGTATCCGCAAGCACGAGCCACTACTCCTGCTTTTCGAGAAGGTGGTCAACCTCGTCCGGCAGCATGCACCCGACGCGGCCATCGCCTTCAACACCAGCCCGGAGGACACTGCCGACGCGGCGCTGCGCTGGCTGCACTAGGCCTCTCCGGTCAGGTACATCCCGCGTCGCCGCGGCTCGAACTTCTCGATCGCGTAGCGCAGCATGACCCGTGGCATGACCCGGTAGCGCTCGGCGAGGAACTGCTCCTCCGCCGCCCGGTCACGGTTGCCCACCTCGCGCAGCATCCAGCCCACCGCCTTCTGCACGAGGTCGTGCGGGTCGCGCAGGAGCTGATCACTGAGCCGGAAGGTCCACTGGAAGTCGCCGGCCTTGATGAAGGCGAACGTCGCTATGATGGCGATGCGCCGGTCCCACACCAGGTCCGATGCGGCCAGCCGGTCCAGGACGCTCCGGTCCCGGTCGAGCAGCCAGGGCCCGACGATGTACGGCGCGGACGAGTCCACCAGGTCCCAGTTGTCGATGCGGTCGGTGTTGGCCAGGACGATGTCGAAGATCCGCCCCCGTTCCTGGTCGTCGCCCTTGACGAACTTCCGCACCAGGATGAACAGCGACGTCAGCCTCTCCTCGTGGACGCCGCTGGCCAGCAGGTCCGCCGCCTCGGGCAGGGGAAGGTCGCGCCAGTAGCGGGCGGCCACCCTGCGTTGCTGCGGCACGGAGACGCCGATGGTCCGGTCGCCCTCGCCGTACCCGCCCGGGGTTATCTGAAGGTACCGGCTCGACGCCTGCGCTCGGTGCGGGTCGGCGAGGCTGGCGAGTGCGGAGCGGACGTCGGCGGAGGTGACCACGACTGCCCAACTTACCGGGGCAGCCGGTCGGGCCGGGACGTCCGACCGCGTTGCGGCGGTCGGCCGGCTGCCGGCGGTGCCGCCTCCGCGCGGATTGCGCGGAGGCGGCCCGGCCGATCGGGTGGTGGCGCGGATTCAGCTACGGGTGGACCACTGCTGGTTCTGTTGTCCGTTGCAGGCCCAGAGGAGGAGCTTGGTGCCGTTCGCGGTCGCCGCGCCGTTGGCGTCGAGGCAGAGCCCAGACTGGACGCCGGTGATGGTGCCGTTGGCGTTGATGTTCCACTGCTGGTTGGTGCCGCCGTGGCAGTCCCAGATGATCGCCTGGGTGCCGTTGGTGGTGCCCTGGCCGTTGGCGTCGAGGCACTTGTTGCCGTACACCTGGAGTTGTTTGCCGGCCGTGTAGGTCCAGCGCTGGGCGGTGTTGCCGACGCAGTCCCAGAGTTGCACCTGGGTGCCGTTGGTGGTGGTGCCGTTCGGCACGTCGACGCAGCGGCCGGACTGGCCGCCGACGACCTGCACGCCCTGTTGCGGGTTGCCGCCACCGGCCGGTGCGTACCCGGCGGCGGCGATGTTGGCCTGCACGGCGTCCTCGGTGGCGGCCGTCGGGTAGCCGGAGGTCAGCACACCTTCGAAGAAGGTGCCCCGCCCGGTGATGCTGTTGTCGCCGCCGATGCCGAGCAGGATGGCCCCCTCCTTCTTCATCGGGTGGTAGCCGTTGGGGCGGCGGCCGTCGAAGTAGGTGGTCAGGCCGCCCGCCTGGGCGCTTCCGCCCCGGATGGCCCAGTGGTTCGGCTCGCCCTTGACCATCGCCGTGACGAATCGGTGGTTGATGGACGCGATGTTGTTGTACCCCGCGTTCACCCCGGAGAACAGCCCCCACTCCAGGTCGGCCATGATCCAGGGCCCGGCGCCGGCGCCGTAGCCCCACTGTTTGTTGGCGCCGAAGTAGACGGTTTCCATGATGGCGCGCTCGTCGGCCAGGCTGTTCGTCTGCGCGTTGCCGTAGTCGAAACAGCACCACTGGTTGTAGTGCGTGCCGTCCACGACGGCGTAGATGCCCTCGGGCTGGTCGCCGGTCGCGACGCCGTTGGTGTTGTTGTTGCGGTAGCCGGTGCCGGGCGCGATGTAGACGCCGTACGCCTTCTGTCCGCCGACGGTGACGGGTGCGGCCTTCGCGTCGGCGAGGTTGTCCCATCCGCCGGGAGCGGGGCCGGCGAAGTAACCGGGGGGTGCCTGGGTGAGGCGGTTGTTGCGGCCGGACTGGTCGTAGAGGATCGTGATGACGCAGGTGGTGTTGGCGCAGAACGAGTCCTGTGTGGCGGCGTTGACGTAGCCACCCTCGCTCAGCAGACCGATGTCGCGGGTGGTGTTGTCCGAGGATCGCCGGACCTGGTAGAGCGGGCCGTTGTACGCGCCGTACAGGGCGCGGGTGGTGCTGTGCGCGGCCACGCACGGGGTGCCACCCGAGGCGTAGATGTCGCACGGCCCGGTGCCGGCGGCGTGGGCGACGCTCGGCGCGTCCGAAACCACGTAGATGCTGGCGCCCAGGGCGAGGACCAGCAGGGTCCCCGTGGCGGCCAGCAGACGACGGAATCGTCTCTTCACATTCATCGAATCCTCTCGGTGCGGTGGTGGGGCACGTGCAGTTCAACGTCAGACGTCACACCTTTTTACATTAATGCGCGTCCATGTATTGCGCCAGCTTTCGCCACCCGTCGTATCCGGTCCGGCGATCTGGCTGCGGAACTTCCTGACGCGGGCCCGAGATTCCGGACGGATATGCTCGTCAGCGAATGACGGTGCGTCCCCGTGTCGGGGCAATAATCGATTCGAGGGCGCGGTATGAACATCGGGGAGATCGCCCGCCGGGCGGGGGTGTCCCGCAGCACCGTGTCCTACGTGCTGAGCGGGAAGCGGGCGGTGTCGGCGACGACCCGGCAGCGGATCCAGGCGGTCATCGACGAGCTGGACTACCGACCGAACGCCAGTGCCCGTGCGCTGAAGGAGGGACGCACCCGCACCCTCGGCCTGGTGATTCCCCCGGCGAGCCAGCGGTTGACCGACATGCAGTTGGGTTTCGTCGCCAGCGTCGTCGAGGCGGCCGCTCGCCACGACCTCGATGTGCTGCTGTCCCCGTCCGGTGGTGACCACGACCGGTCGTTCGAGCGGATCGTCACCGGGCGTCGGGTGGACGGCGTGGTCCTGATGGAGATCCGCCTGGCTGACGACCGGGTGACCCGCCTGACCAGGGCCGGTCTGCCGTTCGTCACGATCGGGCGGATAGCCGAGCCACAAGACATGAGCTGGATCGACATCGACTATGCCGGGCTGATCAGCCGCTGCGTGCACCACCTGGCCGATCTGGGGCACCGGCACGTGGCGCTGGTGAACCGCTCCGCCGAGTTGGTGGCCGCGGGTTACGGCCCCAGCCATCGGGCGCTGGCCGGCTTCCGGGCGGCGGCGGTGGAGCGGGGCCTGACCGGCGTGGAGGTCTGCTGCGGCGACGACACCGCCTCCGGCGAGGCGTGCGTGGAACAGTTGCTCGTGACACATCCCGACGTCACGGCCATCGCCACCATCAACGAGGCCGCGCTGCCCGGAATGCAGCGCGCGCTGACCGGCGCCGGTCTGTCCGTGCCCCGCGACTTCTCCGTCACCGGTGTCGCCGCCCAGCACTGGGCTGAGGACTTCCGCCCGCCGTTGACCGCCGCGGACGTCCCGATGGTCGAGATGGGCGCCGAGGCCGTGTCACTGCTGCTGGAGAGCATCGCCGCCCCCGGCGCCGTGCCACGTCACCGGCTGTACAGCCCGCCCATCTCGTTGCGCGCCAGCACCGGTCCGGTCCCGGCCCGGGGAGTCGATGCGGCTACCTTTTCGTGACCCGCCGTTCCTCCTGACCGGCGGCCAGGATGAGATAGCTGCTGGCGGTCCAGGTGTACGCGCGGTCCCGGAGCCCGGCCCCGGTCTCGGCATCGAAGTTCTCCGCGAATCCGGACTTCTCGCACAGCGCCAGGAATCGTCGACTGATCTCGTCGGCGATCCTGGTCTGCCCGGCCCGCCGCAGACCGTCCTCGACCAGGACGGTCGAGGGTGCCCAGATCGGGCCACGCCAGTAGCCGTCGGCGAGATAGTGCGCCGAGTCGGTCGGCTCGGTGGCCAGCCCGTGGGTGGTCAGGTGGCCTTCGACGCCCCTGCTCAGCGCGGCGGCGACCGCGGCGGGCAGGTCGGCGCCGAGCGCGACGGGCATCAGGTCGAGCAGGCTACGACTCGCCCGCCGATGGCCGGTGTGCGGATTGCGGGCGGTGAAGCGCTCGCCGTCCCAGAGGTCCCGCAGCATCGCGCCATGGATCCGGTCGGCCTCCCGGGACCACTGCTCGGCCGGCTCACCCAGCTCGGTGGCGAGGTCGGCGAGGCAGCGAAGCTGGGACACCAGGAACGCGGCGAGGTCGGCCGTCTGGAGGACCCGGTTGCCGTCGAAGGTTGTCGCGTTGTCCCAACCGCTGTCGTTGCCGTGCTGGTAGTGGGGCAGCTCCTGGCCGGGGGCCCGACGCGCGTCGAGCCAGAACCGGGTCCAGCGGGCCAGCCGGTCGTACGTCTGCGCCAGCGCCGCCCGGTCCGGTGCCTGGGGAAGGCGTCGACGCAGGTGCCGCAGGGCCCAGCCGTGGATGGGAGGCTTGACGTAGTTGTGCAGGACCTCGGAGTGCGTGACCGAGTCGGGTAGGGCGCCGGCCTCGTCCTGGTGGTCGAAGGGCAGGTGGAACTGGTGCCAGGCCAGCTCCGGCTCGCCGGCGGCCAGGGCGATCGCGTTGAAGCAGTGGTCCCAGCTCCACACCTTGTCCATCCAGTGCTTGGACATCAGGACCGCGGGTCGGGTGACGAAGCCCGCCGGGGCGACGGTGGCGGACCACAGGACGTAGGCGGCGAGTTCGGCGGCCGGTGTTTCCGCACCACGCCAAGGCGCGACCGCGTCGACGAACGCGCTGAACTCGGCGGCCCGCTCGCGGCACAGTTGGTCGAAGGTGACGGACCCGGCGTACGGGCGGCGGGCGGTGGCGTACTCCTCGATCGCGATCTCCCAGGGTTGGTCACCGGGAAGGTCCACGCACCGGTCCGCGGTGCCGAGCGCCTCGACGCCGGCGGCCCGTTGGAGAGCACCGGAGAGCACGGTTATCCGGTAGCGGCGACCGGTCTCGTACGAGGTGAACACGTGGGACCCGTCGAGCGGGTCGTGGTAGAGGTAGGTGCCGCTGAACGGGGTGAGGGTGGGCGCGGCCGCGGCCACCCGCAGGCCGAGCCGTCGGCCCCGGATCCGCAGGGTGTCCGGGCCGTCGTAGACGGCCTCGATCCGGTCGGCGCCGTTTCGCCAGGTCAGCAGCGCGGGTGTGGCGACGACAGTGGCATCGGCGGCCGCTGGGGAGAGCCGCAGTACGGGGTGTAGCCCGTTCTGGTGGGAGACCAGGTGCAGATCGTCGGCGTACGTCTTCTCGGCGACCACCGGGGAGATGTTGAACCAGGCTCCTCGGTAGCTGAACGGGATGTCCTGGACGGGGAACTCCGGACCGGACGGGGCGACGGTCATGGGTGGCGGATGCCTTTCTGTGGTGCGGGTGGTCAGTCCTTGACGGCGCCGGCGGTCACGCCCATCGAGACGTAGCGCTGGGCCAGGATCAGCAGCACCGCGGCGGGGATGGAGGCGACGACGGCGGTGGCCATGATGGCGTTCCACTGCTGGTTGTTGTTGCCGATGTAGTGGTAGATGCCGAGGGTGATGGGCTGCCGGTCGCCGCCGCCGGCGAGTGTCGAGGCGAAGATGAAGTCCGACCACGACCACAGGAACGCGAACAGCGACACGGTGACGATCGAGTTGCGGCTGACCGGGAGTACGACCGACCAGAAGGTCCGCAGCCGACCAGCGCCGTCGACCACGGCGGCCTGGAGCAGTTCGTCGGGGATTCCGGACATGAAGGCCGTGAAGATCAGCACAGCGAACGGCACGGCAAGTGTCGAGTCGGCCAGGATCAGGCCGGGCAGCGTGTTCAGGACGCCGAGACTGAGATAGATGGCGTAGAAGCCCATCGCCATGATGATGCCCGGGATCATCTGCGCGATCAGCAGGACGAAACTCAGTGCCGTACCGCCGGGTGGGCGCAGTTTCGCGAGCGCGTAGCCGGCGGGGGCGGCGAGGGCCACGGTCAGCGCCACCGTGCCCAGACCGACCAGGAAGCTGGTGCCGAGGTACGGCAACTGTTGGTCGAGCACGGCCCGGTAGCCGTCAAGTGTGCCGTTCGTCGGGAACAGGTGTGGGGGAGTGGCCCGCATGTCCTGGTCCCGGGTGAACGACACATTGATCATCCAGTAGACGGGGAAGAGCATCAGCCCGGTCAGCACCAGACCGACGGCTGTCTTCCACCAGACCCGAGGTGTGGAGGAGGTGGTCATGGCAGGTTCTGCCTCCGCTGGATCCGGATGTAGACGAGACCGGCGATCAGGGCCATCACGATGAGCAGGTTGCCGACGGCCGCACCCGGACCGAACTCGGGCAGCAGGTTGCCGAAGCCGAGTCGGTAGGACCAGGTCGCGAGTGTGGCGGAGGAGTTGGTCGGGCCACCCTTCGTCATGATCCAGATGATGTCGAAGACCTTCAGCGTGTAGATCAGCCCCAGCAGCAGCGTGATCGCGGAGACGGGGCGCAGCAGCGGAAAGGTGATCCCCCAGAACCGTTGCCAGCTCGACGCGCCGTCCAGCGCGGACGCCTCGTACATCTCGACCGGGATCGCCTGTAGCCCGCTGTACAACACCACAAGGTTGAACGGGATGCCGATCCAGATGTTCGCGATGATCACCGAGGTGAGCGACCAGCCGGGCGAGGTGAGCCAGTTGACCTGGTCGATCCCGACGACGCCGAGCGCCGCGTTGACCAGCCCGGAATCGCTGTTGAGAAGCCACGACCAGGTCGAGGCCGAGACGATCAGGGGCAGCAGCCACGGTACGAGGATCAACGCCCGTAACGTGCGGGACAGGGGGAAGTGCTGGTGGAAGAAGAGCGCCAGCGCCATGCCGATGGTGAACTGGAAGACGAGCGACGCGGCAGTGAAGATCAGGGTCTGCGCCAGGGTGGAGCCGAAGGCCGGATCGGTCAGGACGGTCCGGTAGTTGTCGAGGCCGGCGAAGGGCGCGCCGCCCTGCACGAACGAGCGGACGGTGTACTCGCGCAGGCTCAACTCGAGATTGCGGTAGAGCGGGTAGGCGTAGAAGGCCGCCAGGTAGAGGGTGACGGGTGCCAGGAAGGCCCACGCGAGCCATCGGCTGGGCCGGCGGGTGCGGGACGGGGGAGGCCCGGGTGGGGCGGCCTTGGCCGCCCCACCCGGATCCGGTACGGCAGTGGAGCTGTGTGTCGTGGGGAGCATGGTGTCGGTTCGGCGCGATTACCTGGTCGCGGCCTGAGCGGCGGTCAGCGCGTCCTTCGGTGACTTCCCACCGCTGAGGGCCGCCTGCACTGCGGTCCACAGGGATTCGGAGATCTTCGGGTACTTCGTGCCGAGGTTGTCACCGGTGCGGCCCTTGGCTGCCCGGACCGCCTCCACCCAGACCTTGAGCTTGGGGTCGGCGGCGGCCTGTCGATCCTGCACGGCGGCGACGGGTGCCACGTAGGACAGCGTGGTGTCGGTGGTGAGCAGGTTGTCGGCGTTGGTGAGGCAGGCGACGATCTTTTGCGACGTCTCGTACCGGTCGGTCTTCTTCTGCACCGGGATGGAGACGAACTCACCGCCGGTGGGCGCCGGCGCCGGGCCGCCCGCGCTGGCCGGGATCGCGATGGTGCCGTAGGAGAAGCCGAGCTTCTCCGCGTTTGCCAACTGCCAGGTGCCGTTCTCGGCGAACGCGTAGTCGCCGGTGGCGAACTCCTGCCAGCTCGTGGTCTGGGTGTTGTTGATTACCGAGTTCGGGGCGAGGCCCTGCTTGAGCCAGTCGTTCCAGAGCGTCAACGCGGACACCGCCTGCGGCGAGTCCAGGCTCGTCAGTTGGGCTCCCGAGCCCCAGAACCAGGGCAGGAACTGGAAGCTGCCCTCCTCGGTGCCGATCGCGGAGAAGGTGATGCCCTTCTTCCCCTTGGCCTTGACGGTGGTCAGTGCCGCAGTCAGCGACGGCCAGTCCTTGATCGAGGCCGGGTCGACGCCAGCGGCGGTCAGCAGGTCCTTGTTGTAGTAGAGAGCGAGGGTGTTCGCCCCGATCGGCACCCCGTACGTCTTGCCCGCGCTCTGGCCGGCGCCGAGCAGGTTCGGCGCCATGGCCGAGACGTCGAGCTTGTTGTCGTCGGTGGTGGTGAGCGCCCCGGCCTCGGCGAGTGTCGAGATGACCGGGTTGTCCACGATCAGCACGTCCGGGGAGTTGCCCTGCTGGGCGGCGAGCAGGGCCTTGTTTGTCAGGTCGGTGGTGTCGTAGCCGGTCCGCTCGACGCTCGCCGCCCCCGCCGAGGTGCCGCACTTCTTGAGCAGTGCGACCCACTCGGAGTCGGCGGCGAACTGCGGATACGGGTCCCAGACGAGGTACGCGCCGCCGCCGTCGCCGGATCCTCCGTCGGACGACGAGCAGGCACTGCCGGTCACCGCGGCAAGCGCTATCACGGCGACGGCGGCCAGGCGCCGTCGACGACTGAGTCCTGTCATGTGTTGCCTCACTTCAGTCGATCGTCAGGTGGGGTGTGCGGGTTGACCGTCGCGGGTCGGACGGCGTCCGACCATGAGGCGAACCGATTCGACAAATCGGTTCGCACGAAGATAGGTCCGTCGCTGCCAGCAGGTCAAGGGATGATCGGGTGTTCCGAAGGTTGCGCTGTGAAACGCCACCTTCACCGCGTCGTCACTTCATTGACATCGTTCAGTTCCTGGTCCTACGATCCGTGCGAATCGATTCGCAAGCGCAGCCCTCCGGAGAGCGTCCCCCGCGCCCCACCAAGGAGCCGCCCATGAAAACCCCGTCCCCCGGCAGGTCAGGCCGAGCCCGCGCGCTCGTCGCCCGACTCGTGGTCGGCCTGCTCGCCGCCACCGCCGCCGTAACCGTCGCCGCGTCCCCGGCCCAGGCCGCCGACGAGTCGATAAGCGTCAACTTCGCCACGGACAACGGCACGCCGACCTACCGCGCGTCCGGCTGGATCTACGGCATGACCGAGAACGCCAGCGGTCCGGCCGACCACTTCTACCGAGACGTCAAGTTCCAGTCCATGCGCGCCGGCGGCGCGCAGCTCCCGGGCAGCGGCTGGGTCGGCGGCACCTACGACCGCCGGTGGAACTCCACACTCGCCCAGGCACGTCGGACCACCGCCCTCGGTGGGAAGTTCATCATCCTGCCGCACGACCTGTGGGGTGCCGACGGCGCCGGAATCTCGCGCTTCCCCGGCGACAACGGCAACTGGACCGACTACGACAACTTCCTGACCCGGCTCATCAGCGACGTCCGGGCCTCCGGGCTGAATGTGCAGTGGGACATCTGGAACGAACCGAACATCACCATCTTCTGGAACCGCCCGATCTCCCAGTACCTCGAACTGTGGCGCCGCACCTACCAGCGCCTCCGGGTGGAGTTCCCCAACCAGCTCATCGTCGGGCCGAGCTGTGCCTGCGTCCCGTCGACGAACCACGCCTTCTGGAACCAGTACCTGGACTTCGTCCGCTCGACGAACACGGTTCCGGACATCATCAGTTGGCACTCGCTGCCGGGTGACCCGGTCGCCAACGTCGCCGCCGCCAACGCCACCCTCGACCCGCGCGGCATCGCCCACCCGCGTCCCTACCAGATCAACGAGTACGGCGCGCCCGACGAGCAGAACCCGGCCGACGGCGCCTGGTACATCGCGCGGCTGGAACGGGCCCGGGCCGACGGCCTGCGGGCGAACTGGGCCAGCGGCGGCAGCCTGCACAACGACCTGGGCAACCTGCTGATCCGCAACTCGGCCGGGCAGCACCAGCCCAAGGGCGAGTGGTGGAACTACCGCTTCTACGCCTCCCAGACCGGGCAGATCGCGGCCGTCACCCCCAGCCAGTCGTACGACGCGTTCGCCACGAAGGCGACCGGCACGGCGAAGGTCCTCGTCGGCGGTGGTCGTACCACCGGGAACCTGACCGTCAACCTGCAACGCCTGGACACCACGAGCGGCATCGTGGAGAACAACCAGGTCCGGGTCCTCACCCAACGCATCCCGCACAACGGCGGTGGCGCGGTGCCGGGGCCGATCACGGTCTCGAACAGCGTGGTCGGCGTGTCCAACAACAACGCCACAGTGACCCTGCCGTACACCAACCAGACCGACACCTTCGCCGTCACCCTGCTGCCCCCGTCCGACGGTGGGTTCCAGTCGGTGGCGGTGGCCCAGCACTCCCAGCAGTGCCTCAACAACGCCGGCCTGAGCACCGCCGACGGCAACGTCCAACAGCAGAACTACTGCGACGGCGGCGACCAGCAGCTCTGGAACTTCCGCCCGGTCGCGGGCGTGGCCAACACGTACACGGTGGTCAACCAGCAGAGCGGCAAGTGCCTGGACGTCAGCGGCGTGTCGACCGCCGACGGCGCCGCCGTGCACCAGTGGACCTGCCTGAACAGCTCCAACCAGCAGTTCACCCTCCGCAAGGTGACCTACTCGGGCAACGACTCGCACGACTACCAACTCGTCGCCCGGCACAGCGGCAAGTGTGTCGATGTCAGTGGCGTCTCCACCGCGGCCGGCGCGCTTGTCCACCAGTGGACCTGCAAGGCGGTCAACCAGGGCGGCACGTTGAACCAGACGTGGCGGATCCTGGGGCGGTAGTCGTCCCGGGGGAGGTGACGCGCTGGCTGTCCGCCCAACGGCCAGCGCGTCGCCCGCCACCGCATTCATTGACATGAATAAAACAAAGGTCATACGATTCGCTGCGATTCGCCATGCCACCACCCGCCCGTGGCGCGTCGACAATCCCCCCGCGCTTCCCCGACTCCGAGGAGCCACCTCGTGCGAACCCCGTCCCGCAGCGGGCCAGCAACAGCCCGCGACCTCATCCCGAGACGTCAACGCGTCCGACGTCTGACCCTCCTGGCCGGTGCCCTCGCCGGGGTGCTCGTCGTCGTCGGCATCGGCATCGGTACCACTCCCGACAGCTCGCCCTTCGCCGCCGAGGCCGCCGCGGCGGCCACCATCCAGCCGGGGCAGAGCACTCCGATCGTGGGCACGCCGTCCGGTCGCTGCCTTGAGGTGCCCAACTCCAGCACCACGAACGGCACCCAGACGCAACTCTGGGACTGCAACGGCGCCTCCGGCCAGACCTGGACCTGGACGTCGAGCAAGCAACTCCAGGTGTACGGCAACAAGTGCCTGGACGCTTCCGGCCGGGGCACCACGAACGGCACCCAGGCGATCATCTGGGACTGCAACGGCCAGAACAACCAGCAGTGGAACGTCAACAGCAACGGCACGATCACCGGCGTGCAGTCCGGGCTGTGCCTCGACGCCAACGGCGCCGGCACCGCGAACGGCACCAAGGTCATCCTGTGGGCCTGCAACGGTGGCGCCAACCAACAGTGGGCCTCGCCCAACACGCCGCCGACCTCCGTGCCGCCGACCTCCGCGCCGCCGACCAGTCCGCCGCCGAGCGGTGCTCGCCCGTGCGACATCTACGCCTCCGGCGGCACCCCGTGCGTCGCGGCGCACAGCACGACGCGGGCGCTCTACGCGGCGTACACCGGCAACCTCTACCAGGTCCGGCGCTCGTCGGACAACACCACCCGCAACATCGGGGTCTCCGGCGCGGGCGGCACCGCCGTCGCGGCGACGCAGGACTCCTTCTGCACCGGCACCACCTGCGTGATCACTGTCGTCTTCGACCAGTCCGGCCGCGGCAACGACCTCTGGTACCAGGGGTCGAGCGTGGTTCCGGGCAGCCCGCAGAGCAGGCCGGCGACCGCGACGACCGAGTCGCTGACCGTGGGCGGCGCCAAGGCGTACTCGCTCTACATCAACCCCGGCAACAGCTACTGGCGCGACGGGCACCTCACCGGGGTGCCGACCGGCGCCGCTCCCGAGGGCATGTACATGGTGACAAGTGGCACCCACGTCAACAGCGGCTGCTGCTTCGACTACGGCAACAGCGAGACGACTCGCAAGGCCGACGCCGCCGGTGCGATGGACGCCATCAACTTCAGCAAGCAGTGCTGGTTCGGTGGCTGCTCCGGTAGCGGACCCTGGGTGCAGGCTGACCTCGAGTGGGGTCTGTTCCCCGGTGGCAGCCAGAGCTGGAACCCGAACCAGCGCGCCTTCACCAGCAAGTTCGTGACCGCGACCCTCAAGAACAACGGCACGAGCCGCTTCGCCATCAAGGGCAGCGACGCCACGTCCGGCAGCCTCTACACGCTGTACGACGGCTCGCTCCCGCCGGGCTACAGCCCGATGAAGAAGCAGGGTGCGATCATCCTGGGCAGTGGCGGTGACTGCTGCAAGCCCGACGGCGGCGCGAACCTGAGCGCCGGCACGTTCTACGAGGGGGCCATGGTCGCCGGCTACCCGTCCGACGCGACCGAGGCCGCGGTGCAGGCCAGCATCGTGAGCGCCGGCTACCGCTGGTCCCGGGCATCGGCGTCAGAACGACAGGTGCGCCGGTCACCACCAGGTGGTGACCGGCGCACTCTCGTCGACGCCCGCTGGCCCGGGCCGGCGGTCTGTGCCGCTCGGTGTCAGGCCACCGAGCAGGACGCGCCGTTGAGGGTGAACGAGGTCGGCGTGGCGGTGTTGCCGGTGTGCGTGGCCTGGAAGCCGACGGTCACCGATCCGTTGCTGGGTATGCCGGCGTTGTAGGTGACGTTCCTGGCCGTCACCTGCCCCGAGTTCGGGGAGTAGGAGGCGTTCCAGCCCGAGGTGATGCTCTGGCCGCCGGGCAGGGTGAACACCAGGGACCAGCCGTTGACGGCACTGGTGCCGGTGTTGGTGATCGTGATGTTCTCGGTCAGCCCGTTGTTCCAGGCGTTGACGGCGACGGTCACCCGGCAGGCGCCGGAGCCCGGCGGCGGGGTCGTCGGGTTGGGCGGCGGTGTGGTCGGGTTCGGGGGCGGGGTAGTCGGGTTCGGGGGCGGGGTCGTCGGGTTCGGGGGCGGCGTGGTCGGGTTGGTCGGGTTGGACAGGCCGAAGAACTGGATGGCGGACGCGGCCATGCCGCTGGCGGGCAGGCTGTGTCCGGCGCCCTGGATGCTGTACGCCTCGACCTGCACCGTGCCGCCGCTGTCGGCGTACCTGCGCCGGTTCCAGTTCGGCTGCGGAGTGTCGGTGGAGGTGGGTGTCTGGCTCAGCCCGAACACGTTCGTCCACTGCTCGATCGACTCCTGCAACAGCGAGTACGGCACGAGGGTGTCGTTGGTGCCGTGCCACAACTGGATGCGCGGGCGGGGCCCGGAGTAACCGGGGTACGCCTGGCGGACCGCGTCGCCCCACTGCTGGGGCGTGCGGTTCATGTTCCCGCCGGTGCACTGGCTGCTGGTGGGTGGGAAGTCGGCCGCGTTGGCGAAGCAGTTGAACGGCACTCCCATGAACGCGGCGCCGGCCTTGAACACGTCGGGGTAGAGGGCCAGCATGTGGTTGGTCATCATGCCGCCGGAGGAACTGCCGGTGGCGTAGACCCGGTCCGGATCGGCGGCGTACTGCTGTTGCACGTGCCGGACCATCGAGACGATCGACACCGGGTCGCTGCCGCCGCCGCGCCGCTTGGCCGCGTCCGACCAGACGTCGAAGCAGTTGCCGAACCCGGCCTGCTGGGTCGCGGATGGGTAGATGACGATGAATCCGTACCGGTCGGCCAGGCTCGCGAACTCGCTGCCGGAGTAGAAGCCGGGGCCGGACCCACCGCAGCCGTGCATGGCCACGATGGTGGCCGGCCTGGCTGGGCGGTTGTCCGGCACGTAGACGTGCATCCGCATCCGGCCCGGGTTGTCGCCGAAGCTTGTCACCTCGGTCAGTGATGCCGCGTACGCGGGTTGGATCGCGGGGACGGCCAGGCCGGCCGCCGTCAGCGACACGGCCAGGGTGAGCAGCAGTTTCCTTCTGATTTTCAACGGACGACTCCTTCGACTGCCTGTGCAGGCGTGGGTGGCCGCGCGATCCGGTCGCGGGTGTGCCCGAGGCCCGCGGTGATCGCGCGATGCCCGCTACCGGTGGCTCGCCCTGCCCGACTCCGGGACCACATCGCGTGGCGATCAGTGTTCTCCTCGGACCAACAAGTGTCAATCGAAGTACTTCTATCGAAGGTTGGCCGTCCCGCACCTGCTCGACGGCTCTCCGTCTACAGTCGTCACACCGTCCCTGAGGAGCACGGAGCGCCTGTGGCAAGCCCGTTCGACATCGACGACATCTATCCCGACGACGATGGCCAGCCGCTGCGGCTGCCCCGGCGGCAGGTCGGCAACTCGCCGCAGGGTGTCGCGGTGACCCTGCTCGCGGATTACACCCTGCGCACTCGTGCCGCGATCCCGTCCGCCGCCATCGTCGCGCTGCTCGCGGAGACCGGGGTGACCACGGCCGGCGCGCGTACCGCGATCAGCCGGCTGGCCCGTCGTGGCGTCCTGGAGGGCAGCCGGCTGGGACGGCGCAGCTCGTACCGGCTCAGCCGCGCGGCGGCTGCCAACCTCTCCGCCGGTGGCAACTGGATCCTCGCCTCGACCAGCTCGACCGTGCCGTGGGACGGGTGCTGGACGATCGTCGCGTTCTCGCTGCCGCAGGACCGGAGTGCCCAGCGCCGGGCCCTTCGCGCACAGCTACGGTGGCTCGGATACGCGCCGCTGTACGACGGCCTGTGGATCTCGCCGGACGAGCTGACCCCTGCTGCTCGGGCCCTGCTGGACCAGCTCACCCTCGGTGCCGTCACGGTTTTTCGCGGCCGGCAGACCGCGATCGCGTCCGCCACCCACCGTGCCCCGATCGAGGCCTGGGACATCGCGGAGATCGGCCGGAGCTACCAGGCGTTCCTCCAGCAGTGGACGGCGGTGCTGCCCCGGGTGGTCGCCGGGGAGATCGACGGCGCGGCAGCGGTGCGGACCCGGACCGAGGTGATGGACACCTTCCGGCGTTTCCCCGTCCTCGATCCGCAGTTGCCCCTGGAACTCCTGCCCGAGAAGTGGCTCAGAAGGCCGGCGCGGGAGGTGTTCGAGGCCGTCTACGACGGCCTCGCGGCGCCGGCCGAGCGACACGTCCGGGCGGTCGTCGCGCGGTTCGCCGACGGCGAGCTGCCCGGCATCGAGGCCCACACCACCGCCGACATGCTGGCCGGAGTGCGCCCCGCCGCGAACCCGACGGAATCGGCTCACGGCGGATCCGCTGGTTACTGATCCGCCGTCCTGTGAGCGATAACAGAGTCATCGTGATCGGCGCGTGCACGAGGTGCTGCCGGCGCGGCTGACTCCCCACGAGGGCAGCACGTCGGCACGACGGTGACGAGGCAGGCTTCGGCGGAACCTGAGCTCGGCAACATCGATCCGGGCTTATGTTACGTCTTGACGAACGGCATGTTATCGCTCACCCTCGATATCGAGGAAGACAGCACCTGTGGCTCACCGGGCGAGCCGCTGTCGCACCTCACGATCACGACGTTCCCCAGGGCATGCGGACGTCGATCACGCACCCTCGGCAGCGGCGTCAGCCGGCCGGACGACAGGTGTCGGTACCGGTCAGCGAAGGATGCTCATCCCGGTTCCTCGTCACAGGAGGATCATGGCTTCGTTTTCGGCGCGGGCTCACCCGTCCCCGACCGGGTCGCTCATCGACACGGTCGACACCAACAGCACCGCTGCCAACCCCCGCTGAGCGCGCCGTGATCCACGCCAGCCTTCCCGGACCGATTCTGGCAAAAGGGTGGCACGTCCCCCACCACCGTTGCGACCACCACCGAAAAGGAACGACATGAAACCCAAGAGAACTCTGCTGGCGGCGGCGAGCCTCGCCGTCGCCCTCACCGCGGGCATGACGGCGGTGCTCGCCCCCACGGCCAGCGGTGCCGGCACGACCCTGAAGGCGGCGGCGGCCGAGAAGGGCCGCTACTTCGGCGCGGCCGTCGCGGGGCAAAAGCTCTCCGACAACACGTACGTGACGATCCTGAACCGCGAGTTCAACAGTGTCGTGGCCGAGAACGACATGAAGTGGGACGCGACCGAGCCGCAGCAGGGTCGGTTCAACTACACCGGTGGTGACCGGCTGGTCAGTCACGCGCAGGCCAACGGCATGAGTGTGCGGGGTCATGCGCTGCTGTGGTACCAGCAGGAGCCGGGCTGGGCGCAGACCATGTCCGGTAGTGCGTTGCGCAGCGCGATGATCAACCATGTCACGCAGGTGGCGACCCATTTCCGGGGCAAGATCTACGCGTGGGACGTGGTGAACGAGGCGTTCGCCGACGGTAACAGCGGCGGGCGGCGTGACTCGAACCTGCAGCGCACGGGCAACGACTGGATCGAGGCGGCGTTCCGGGCGGC
>NZ_JBEZZW010000037.1:0-69628 GCF_040639415.1 Micromonospora sp. NPDC023888
CGGGCGGCGGATCCGGGTGCGAAGTTGTGTTACAACGACTACAACACCGACGGGATCAACGCGAAGTCGACCGGGATCTACAACATGGTGCGGGACTTCAAGTCCCGTGGTGTGCCGATCGACTGTGTGGGTTTCCAGTCGCACCTGGGCACGTCGTTGGCGGGTGACTACCAGGCCAATCTGCAGCGTTTCGCCGACCTCGGCGTGGATGTGCAGATCACCGAGCTGGACGTGATGGGCGGCAGCAACCAGGCCAACATCTTCGGCTCGGTCACCCGCGCGTGCATGAACGTCTCGCGCTGCACCGGCATCACCACCTGGGGTGTGCGTGACTGCGACTCGTGGCGCGGGTCGGACAACGCCCTGCTCTTCGACTGCAGTGGCAACAAGAAGGCGGCGTACACCAGCGTGCTGAACGCCCTCAACGCCGGCCCGAGCATCACCCCGTCGCCGACGACCCCCGGGCCGACGACGCCAGGCCCCACCACCCCGCCGCCCACGACGCCGCCGCCCACCACCCCGCCGCCCACGACGCCCCCGCCGGGCCCGGACGGTTGCACGGCGTCGGTGTCACTGAACTCGTGGACCGGTGGTTTCGTGGCCAGCGTGAAGGTCACCGCCGGGTCCGCCGGCACGAACGGGTGGAACGTGAGCGTCACGCTGCCCAGCGGCGCGAGTGTCACGAACACCTGGAGTGCCACGGCCAGTGGATCCACCGGCACGGTGCGGTTCACGAACGTCGACTACAACGGCCGGCTCAGCGCCGGCCAGGTCGCCGAGTTCGGTTTCCAGGGCACCGGCGGTGGGGCTGGCCTGACGCCCACCTGCACCGCCTCCTGACCGAGGACGCCTGACCGACCTGTGCACGTCGGCCGGTGTGCGGGACCGTTCCTGGTCCCGCGCACCGGCCGACCGCCACGTGAGCCGATCAGGAGTACGGCAGCCGCAGCACCGACTGGTTGCCGATCCCCACGGTGCTGGGGTTGTTGCCGATCGCCGACCAGACCTCCACCCGGACCGTGCCGTTGCTCAGCGCACCCAACGTGCCGGTGGCCGAGGCCAGACCGGCGCTCTGGGTGTAGTGCTCGTAGCCGGGAACCGGGTCGGTGGCGAAGTAGCGCAGGGTCTCCACCCGTTCCCAACTGCCGTTGCCGGTGAGGTCGTAGGAGATCCGCGCCTGCACCCCGTTACCGACCGCCGTCCCCGCATCCACGAACAGGTCGAACGCGGTCTGGCCGCCGGAGTAGGCGAGGTTCAGGCCGGTCGCCGTGAAGACCTGGGGGTTTGTCGGCGTACCGTCGTGGTTGCCGTTGGCGGCCGCGACCGTCGCCGTGGCCGCGCTGCCGGCGGCGCCCAACCCGCCCCCCGGCAGCAGGTACCGGGTGGGCCCGCCAGTCGTCGGCGGGGTCGTCGTGGGTGGCGGGGTCGTGGGTGGCGCCGTCGTGGGTGGCGCCGTCGTGGGTGGCGGGGTCGTCGGCGGCGGGGTCGTCGGCGGTACGCCGCCGGACGCGTTGCCACCACTCCAGGTGTACGCCCCGGTGGTCGCCGTCCGGCCCGCCGCCACGGTGAGGCTGGTGCCGTTGGAGAACGTCACGGTGATCGGCGCGGCGGTCGGGTTCGAGGCCACGTAGGTGCGTGCCCCGTTGCGCGAGAACACCGCCGACAGCGGGTGGTTGCCGGTCACCGTGGTGTCGACACTGCCCAGGGCCGCGAGGTTGCGGATCCAGTGGAAGGTGTGTGCCCGGCTCTCGCCCTCCTCCGGGGTGTAGCCGGGGTTCGCGCGGAGGTTCGCCAGCGCCGCGTCGGGGTCGCCGAGGGCCTGGAACTGCCAGAGAATGTCCTGCCACACCGTCGGTTGCCCGCCGTTGTTGCGCACCAGCTCGGCGTAGTTGGTCCGCACGTACGCCGGGTTGTTGCCCAGGTAGAGGTGTCCGCCGGTGACCGGCAGCAGGTTGATGCCCTGGATCATCTCCGGCTCGCCGCTGAACCAGGTGGCGTACGCGCCGCCGTCGCCCCAGACCATGCCGACGGTGGAGTGCCCGAAGGCGGCGGGGAAGTTCTGGTCGCTGGCGTCGAACCAGTACTCCTGGATGGCGGCGGCCTGCGTGGTGTAGAGGAAGACACCGGCGTCGCGGACGGCGGTGTTGCCGGTGACCTGCCCCCACTGGATGAGGGCGTTGGCGAAGTTCATTCCCTCCGACGAGGACTCCTGGTTGTTGCCGGAGCCGAACGAGCCGTGCCCGGACGCCCAGTCGTGGCCGGCGTAGATGTCGAAGTCACGCAGGTAGGGAAAGCGGGTGTCGCCGCGCTGGTAGTTGTTGGCGTCGCGGATCAGCAGGTCCACCATGCCGCCGTAGCGGCTGGCGGTGGCCCACGTCGGGTCGAACTTGGCAAGCGTGGCGGCCGCGGCGATGAAGTAGCCGTAGTGGAAGTGGTGGTCGTTGAGTTCCTGGTCGGAGCCGTACGACGCCGGGTAGCCGATCAGGGTGCCCCAGTTGTTGTCGTAGTAGAAGACCCGGCTGGTCTTGCCGCTGGACGCGGTGAACCAGTCGGTGAGCGTGCCGCGGATGGCGTTCAGCGCGCTGTCGCGGGTCGCGGTGTCGTTGACCAGGTCGGCGATCTCGGCGATGCGGGCGGCCCGGCCGAGCCCCTTGCCGGTCCAGTAGGTGTCGTTTCCGCGCTGGTCCATCGGGTTCGCGCGGACGGCGGCCAGTTGACCGGTGAGGGTGGACAGGTCGCTTCCGCTGCCGTCGCCGACGGCGGGCAACTCCGGAAGGACGCCCTGGAACTTCATGGCGGTACGGAACTGGTTGACGCCGGTGAGCACCCGCATCCGGCCGCGCGCCGACGGGTAGGTCGGGGTGATGGCGGTGGATCCGCTCAGCGACTTCCACTGGTGCGGGTAGAGGCTGACCACGGTCTGCGTGGCCGTGCCCTCCCGGGCGGTGGTGGTGAACGCGTACGTGGTGGTCAGACCACTTGTCGCCGGGTTGTACGCGTACGACACCTGGGTGCCGGTCACGTGGGCGTGCGCGTACCGGCCGTAGGTCGCCGCCAGGTCGGCGCGCTCCGTCGCGCTTGACGTCGGCGGCAGCAGGGCGACGGAGAAGTAGCCCCGGCCGGCGAGGGTGGACGAGATCCGGCCGCCGGCGACGGTCCAGGTGGCGCCGCTGGGCGCGTACCCGACGTAGTCGTGGCCGTTGACCCGGAAGCCGATGGTGGCGCCGTTGGCGGACCACACCTCGGGGGTGCCGGCGGTGCCGATCACCGCGTCTCCGCCGGTGGTCTGGAAGTACGCGAAGGGCAGCCCGTGGCCGATGGTGGCGCGCATGGTGCGGGTGCCGTCGCTCCAGTGTGGGCTGACCGTCCAGTCGGTCCAGCCGTCCACCTTGACCTGGGGTGCGCCGAGCCCGGCCACGCCGACCCGGATGTCCTGCACGTAGGGGTAGTGGTATTCACCGACGCCGGTCGCGGTGCCGCTGATGGCGGGTGTGGAGTTGGCGGAGAAGCCCAGGCCGTCGGTGAAGGTGTCGTACGAGATCGGGTGGGCGTGCAGCGGTTCGCTGAAGGAGCAGTCGGTGCGCTTCCACAGCAGGGACGACCACCAGTCGTTCGTGGGTATCGGCCCGGCGGGCGCGTTGGCGGTGGCGAACTGCCGGGGGTTGCTGGACATCGAGCCGCAGCCACTGGGGAGCGGGCCGACCGGGGTGGTGGTGTAGCTGCCGGCGCCGACGGGCGCGGCCTCGGCGGCGCGGGTGACGGGGATCGCGAGACCACCGACGACCAGGGCCAGGGCGGTCGTGGCGGCCAGGGCCCAGCGGCGGTGGGGGACGGGAGGTTTCATGGTGCCTCCATCGCGCGCCGGGGTGCGGCCCTTGCCGGGTCCGACGCGTTGCGTCTGAATTAGGGAGAAGGTCAGGCGAGAGAGCGCTCTCACGGCAACGGTAGTGGAGTACCGAGATCCTCGTCAATGTGTCAAACCCGTTGCGTGCCGATGTCGCTAACCTCCGGCGCCCGCGTCCGCCGCGACGACCGGCGCGCCACAGTCGTCGCGGTCGCCCAGGAGCGCCTCGGGTGCGCGCATCCGCCACGCGTCGGTGACGAGCTCGCTCAACCGAGCGAGGTCGACCGCCGCCAGCCGCACCAGCACCAGGGGCAGGCCGTCGTAGCCGGGCGTGGTGAAGAAGAGGTCGGGCTCGCCGAGCAGGAGCGCCTGTTTCTCGGCCTCGTCGCCGACGAACAGCACGGCGATGTCGAGTCGGATCACCCGGGGCTTTCCGGGCACGCGCTCCGGGTAGGACCAGACGAAGCCCTTGTCGGCCACCCGGAAGTCGAAGCCGTCACTGGGGATCTCCACCGTGTGCGGCAGGGCCAGCGCCAGCCGGCGTATGTCGTCGGCGTCAACCACCGAGGTCCCCCGCTCCCCACACCATCCGCATGCGCCGAGATTACGCGGTGGACAGGTCGACGGCGGTGGCGCCGAGGATGGCCCGGTTGCCGTCCTCCTGCACGTAGCCGACGACGGTGGCGCCGCGAGGATCGAGATCGGGTGGTGTCACCAGCTCCACCCGTCCCCGCTCGGCGTCCAGGCCCACCGATGTGAAGGCGCGTACGACGTTGTCCTGCCGGAGCGTCCGTCCGGCGTTCTCGCCCCGGGCGATCTCGCTGTCCAGGCCGCGTTCCACGATCGCCACGTGCAGCACCGCGCCTTCCGGCGGCGACGCGCTCTGGTAGTCCACCGTCACCCGCTGCCCGTCGAGGTCCGCTGCCCGCAGCGTGACAGGTGTGGTGACGCCCGACGTCAGGGCGGAGGTGATCGCGCCGGCCGCACGCCGCCGGTCGGACCCGACGAACTCGACGGTGCCGTTGACGACCATCTGCGGTGTGTACAGACCCCCGGTGCCGAAGGCGCGGGCGTACGCCTCCTGCCGTGCGGTGTACGCCGCGTCCGCGAAGCGGTCGGGCCAGCCCAGATCGTCCCAGTAGTCGACGTGGAATCCGAGGGCGAAGACCGGCTGCCCCCGCTCGCGGGCGTCGTGCTCGATCTCGGTCAGCACCTCCTCCGCGGGTGGGCAGCTCGAGCAGCCCTGCGAGGTGAACATCTCCACGACGGCGAAGCCGTTGTCCCCCGACGGGTTCGTCATCTGGCACGCCTCCTCCCGCGTCTCGCCCGGCGGCGCTGCGTTTCCCGTTACCGCCGGGACAATGCGTGCCGCGTCACCCGACCTCGGCCGCACGGTGAGCGGTGGCGGGGCGGGTGGTTGGATGATCGGATGCAGATCACCGTGACAGACGCGCCGGAGCGGGAGCGATTCGAGGCGCGCGACGAGGCGGGGACGATCGCCGGGTTTGTCACCTACCAGCTGACCGGCGGCATCATCGCCTACACCCACACCGAGGTCGATCCGGCGTTCGAGGGCAGGGGCGTCGGCTCGACCCTGGCGCGCGCGGTGATGGACGACGCGCGGGCCAGGAAGCGGACAGTCGTGCCCATCTGTCCGTTCCTCGCCGGTTGGCTGGTCAAGCATCCGGAGTACGAGGACATCGTGGTCCGGTCGACCCGCAAGGTCAAGTAGAGTTCCGCGGGTCTGACCTGCGCAATCCTGGGGAGCCGAACGATGACAGTCGCCACCTTCCGCGCCCTGCACCACGGCCGCGCCGCCGGTGACCCGCTCGTCCTGCCGGGGCCGTGGGACGCCGCCAGCGCCCGGGTGTTCGCCGACGCCGGGTTCCCGGCGCTCGCGACGCCGAGCGCCGGGGTCGCCGCCTCGCTCGGCTACGAGGACGGCTCGACCCCGCCCGACGAGATGTTCGCCGCGGTGACGCGGATCGTCCGGGCCGTTACCGTTCCGGTCTCCGCTGACGTCGAGGGCGGTTACGGCCTCGCCCCCGCCGAGCTGGTCGGTCGGCTCCTGGACGCCGGCGTCGTCGGGTGCAACCTGGAGGACTCGGCGGGTGACGGCACCCTGAAAGACCCGCAGCGGCACGCTGACTGGCTGGCCGAGGTGCGGGCGGAGGCGGGTGACGCCCTCTTCATCAACGCGCGCGTCGACACGTTCCTGGTCGGGACGGGCGATCCGGCCGACGCGGTGGGACGCGCCCGCCGGTACGTGGCGGCCGGCGCCGACTGCGTCTACCCGATCCTGGCGCCGCTGGAGGTGCTGCCGGTGCTGCGCGAGGGCATCGCCGGGCCGCTCAACATGGCCGCCGGCCCGGACCGGGAGTCCGTGGCCGAGCTGGGTCGGCGGGGCGCGACCCGCATCACCTTCGGCCCGGGGATGCAGCGCTACGCCATGGGTGCGATCGGCGACCTCGCGGCGACGCTGCGCGCCTGAGGCCGAGCGCCACCGCGCCGGTCCGGCGCAGCCACGCCTGCGGTCGGCGCAGCCGCCTCGGCGGTCGGGTGTCGGCCGTGGTGGTGGTCCGGTGCAGCCGCCTCGGCGGTCAGGCGTCGGCGCGGGCGGCGAGGGCGTCCACGAGGCGGCGGGTGGAGCCGGCCAGGTTCCATCGGCCGGCAAGCTCGACCAGCCGGTCCGGATCGACAGGCGCGGTCGGCAGCGCGGTGGGCAGCTCCGGCAGCGGCACGTCCAGCGCGACCCGGACCACCGTGGGCGCGACGGCCAGGTAGTCGCGTGCCGCGGCCAGCTTGGTGCGCAGGCCCGGTGCGAAGGACGAGTCGGAGTCGTCGAGCGCGGCCAGGATGCCGGCGATGCCGCCGTAGCGCTCGATGAGCCGGGCGGCGGTCTTCTCACCGACACCCGCCACGCCGGGCAGCCCGTCGCTGGGGTCGCCGCGCAGCGCGGCGAAGTCGGCGTACCGGTCGGCCGGCACGCCGTAGCGGGCCCGCACCGCGGCGTCGTCGCAGTCGTCGAGCTTGGCGACGCCGCGTCCCACGTAGAGCAGCCGGACCGGCCGGGCGTCGTCGATGAGCTGGAACAGGTCCCGGTCGCCGGAGACCACCTCGACCGGGCCCGGCTGGGTGACCGAGAGCGTGCCGAGCACGTCGTCGGCCTCGTAGCCGGTCGCGCCGACAGCGGTGATGCCGACCGCGGCCAGCACCTCAAGGATCATCGGCACCTGCGGGGAGAGGGTGTCCGGAACGATCTCGCCGCCCTGCGGGGCGACCCGGTGCGCCTTGTACGACGGCAACAGGTCGACCCGCCACGCGGGCCGCCAGTCGTAGTCCAGAGCGCAGACCATCCGGTCGGCGCCGCGACCGCGGATGAGGGTGGCGAGCATGTCGAGGAAGCCACGCACCGCGTTGACCGGGGTGCCGTCCTCGGTGCGGGCGGCGGACTCCGGGATGCCGAAGTAGGCCCGGAAGTAGAGGCTGGCTGCGTCGATCAACAGGATCGGGGGTCGGTGTGCCACGCCGGACAGCCTGGCACAAGCCTCCGACGATCCGGGGTACGCCCGGCCGTCGGCGGTGTCAGCGCCGCTCGTCGTGCCGGTAGACGGTCGCCCGCCGGGCCAGGTGCTGCACGACGTAACTGGTCACCAGCAGCAGAATCGCGACAAGCACCTCGACCCAGGCCGCGACGCCGTCGGCCACGGTGACGCCGATGATCAGCAGGACCAGACCGGCGAGCGCGAGCACCCCCGCCCACAGTCGGCGGCGTCGGCGGGTCGCCGCCCGGTCCTGCTCGTTCGGTGCCACGTGATCCTCCCGGCGGCGACGCCCGCGCGGGCATCCCCGGATCCAGGCTATGGCCCCGCCCGCCGTTCGAACGGGAAAACCACTGTGCGCGCGGACGACCCGGGCCGCGCCGCGGGCGACGGGACAGCCAGGTTGGACCAGCATCGGTACGCTCGTCGCTCGTACGATTCTGACGGGGGGCGACGGTGAGTGTGAGTGACGAGACCCGGGCCTGGTTCGGCCGCCTGGTGGCGGACACTCGTGAGCGGTTCGCGGGGCTGGCCGAGCTGGGCGACGACCCCGAGCGGCTGTATGGCGAGGCCCGGTCCCCGGAGGGCGTCGTCGCGGTGGTGGCACCCGGGGGGATGCCGGTCCGGCTCACGCTGAGCGCCACCGCGCTGCGGCTGGGCCCGGAGGAGCTGGCGGAGCGCATCGTGGCGACCCAGCGGGAGGCCGCGGCCGAGGCCGGGCGTCGGCAGGCCGAGGCGGTCCAGGAGCTGGTCGGTCCGGCTACCGGCGGGGCGGTCGACGTCCGGTCGATGGTCGACCGGGCGCTCGACAAGGGCCGGTTCCGGGAGGCCGAGGATCGGCTCGACTCCGCCGACGAGCAGTTCGGCCGGCGCCGGTGAGCGGCGACGGCTTCACCGTCCAACCGGCGGCGCTGCGCGCGGCGGCCACTGGTCAGGAGGCCGCGGCAGGGGCCGCCGAGTCGACCGCCCGTGCCGTCGAGTCGGCCACCGCCCAGGGCAACCTCTTCGGCGTGATCGGGCAGATGGCCGGGTTGGATGCCGGCTACCGCACCTGGGTGACCGACGAGGTGACCTCGCTGGAAGCGCTCGTCCAGCACCTGCACGACCTGGCCGACGGGTTGCGCGCCAACGCCGAGGCGTACGAGCACACCGACTCGGGCAACGCCGACCACCTGGCGAGCCGGTACCAGGAGGGGTCATGACCCAGCCGGACGCCGTCGACGTCGCCAAGGGCTACCAGCAGGTCCGGGACACCTGGAACCAGGTGACCAGTCCCGCCTCCGAGGCGCTCAACACCGGGTTGGACACGCTGCTCTACCCGTTCGTCTGGCCGCTGCTGCAACTGCTGGAGCTCTGCGTCGGCGACCCTGACCAGCTCGATGCGCACGCGGGTGCCTGGCGCACCGCCGCCACCCAACTGCGGCAGGTCGCCGAGCAGGAGCGGCAGGGCCTGGACGCGCTGCGTCCGGAGTGGACCGGCCAGGCGGCTGAGGCGTACGCCCGGCGGATCACCGCGCTGGTGGAGGGGCTGGAGACGGCGGCCGGGGAGATGGCCCGCACCGCCGACAGCCTCGGCGACACCGCGATGGACCTGCGCGACTGCGAGGAGATCATCCGGACCATCATCCGGGAGCTGGTCGAGTGGCTGGTGATCACCTGGCTCGCCGCCCAGGCGTTGGCGATCATCACCGCCGGCGCGTCCGAGGCGGCCGCGGCCGTCGCCTCGGCGGCCGAGACCGGCATCGCGGTCAGTCGGACCACCCGGATCCTGGCGCAGTTGCACCGGGCGCTGGAGGCGTACAAGGCCATGATGGAGGCCCTCAAGGCGCTGGGCACCGTCGGCAAGATCGCCGCCTGGACCATCAACAAGCTGTACGGCCCGAAGCACTGGCTCAAGGTGGGCATCAAGCTCGCCACCCCACTGGACGGGTCGATCGTCGGCGAGGGGTTGGAGTCGGTGGGTGACCTGATCATCAACTCCTCCGCGGACGAGTACGAGGATCAGCGCCGCGGTGACGACGGTGACGGCAGCCGCTGGCGGCGTACGGTGAGTTCGTGGACGGACCCGGCAGCCGACCGGGCGCCGTGACGCGGGGAGGGTCGATGGACGAGTCGGCAGCGCGCCGAGCGGAGCTGCTCGGTCGGGTGGCGGCGCAGTTGCCCCCGGGCGAGGTCCTGCGGGAGGCGTGCTGGTTCACCCGCGTCCCGGGCCGCCGCTCGGCGGGGGAGGTGCTCCGTGCCGAGTTGAACCCCCTGCGGGTGGCGGAGGGGCTGGCCTGGGATGCCGCCGGGGTGACCGCCTCCACCGGGCCGGGCGTGGAGTGGTATCAGGCGGCCCGCAACGGGGTGCTCGGCGGTCCACCGGGTTCGGTGGGGGTCGGGCTGGACGAGCAGTTGCCCGAGCCCAGGATCGCCCAGGTGCTGGCGTTGACAGACCGCCGGGTGCTGGTGCTCCGCCGGCAGGGCGGTCGGCCGGCCAGCGCGGAGCCGCCCGCCGCCGGTGGTGGCCTGCGGGACCGCCTCTCGGCGGCGGCTCGTCAGGTGCGGGCGGCCTGGGACGGGCCCGGCCCGGCGGACCGCGGCCTGCCACTGGAGGTGGCCTGGCAGGTGGGCGTGGAGTCGCTGGTCCGGATGGACGCGCTGCCCGGTGGCGCCATCGGGCGGCTCGCGCTGCTCTTCGCCGACGGCTCCTGGATCGTGCTCGGCCCACCGGACGCCGCGACCGCGCAGCGGATGGCGTCGTCGCGAGCCGGTTGATCCGTCGAGCATCCGCTGCTTGCCGCCACCGGCGCCGGAACGGTCGGGCCCGACCGCCGACGCGCCTGTCGTCGGCCCTCGTTCGCGCGTTTCAAACTGGAACGCACTATAGTCGGGCGGGGACCGATGGAGGTGGCGGGTGCGGCGAGAGGATCTCGCCGACGCGGACTGCGGCATCGCGCAGGCGCTCGGCGTGCTGGGGGACTGGTGGACGTTCCTCATCGTGCGCGACGTCGCCGGCGGGACGACCCGCTTCGACGCGCTGCAACGTGAGCTGGGCGTCAGCCGCCGGGCGCTCACCGAACGCCTCGCCGCCCTGGTCGAGCACGGTGTGCTGGAGCGGCGGCCCTACTCGCGACACCCACCCCGCTACGACTACCTGCTGACCGGGAAGGGCGAAGGGTTGCTGCCGGTGCTGATCGCCCTGCAGGACTGGGGGACGAGGCATCTGATGGGTGACGGTGAACTGACCGCGACGGCCGACGCCGACTCTGCCGAGGCGCGCCGAGCACACCACCTGATCGGGCGACGACTGCCCGAGGTCGTCCTGCCCGGTCCCGACGGGCGGCCGGTCGCGTTGACCACGATGGACACCTGGGCGGTCCTCTACCTATTCCCCGGGGCGTACGCGCCGGGCACACCTGGCTACCCGCCGGGCTGGGCGGAGATCCCCGGTGCCCGTGGCTGCACCCTGGAGTCGAGCACGTACGCCAAGCGTCACCCCGACTTCCAGGCCGCCGGGGTGCGGGTGCACGGGATCAGCACCCAGCGCCCGGACCAGCTCGCCGACTTCGCCGCGTACGCCGAACTGCCGTTTCCGCTGCTGTCCGACCAGGATGGCCGGTTGGCGGCGGGGCTGCTGCTGCCGGTCTTCCGGGCCGGCGGGGTGACCCGGTTCAAGCGGCTGACGCTGCTTGTCGACCCGACGGCGGTGGTGCGCGCCGTGCAGTTCCCGGTCACCGACCCGGCCGGCTCGGTGCAGGAGATGCTCACCCTGGCCCGCGAGCACGCGAGCGTCCCCGGCTGACGCCTGGCGTCGACCGGGGACCGCGCGGGCCGTTCGGTCAGGCGGGAAGCGTCCAGCGCTGGTTGGCGCCGGCGAAGCAGTCCCAGATCTGTAGCCGGGTGCCGTCGGCGGAGCTGTTGTCCGTGGCGTCCAGGCACTTGTTCGACTGCGGGTTGCGCAACGTGCCGTTGGACTGCGCCTGCCACACCTGCGCGCCGCTGCCGTTGCACTCCCAGAGCTGGACCTTCGCGCCGTTGGCGGTGGAACCGCTGGCGATGTCGGCGCACTTGCCGAGGGCGCGCAGCGTGCTGTCACCGGCCACCGTCCAGGTCTGCGCCGTGGTGCCGTTGCAGCCGTAGAGCTGGATGGCGGCGCCGTTGGCGGTGCTGGCCGCCGCCACGTCCACGCACTTGCCGCCGATGCCGGTGATCCGGCCGGTACGACCGGTCGGCGGTGGGGTGGTGCCGCCCATGATGGTGTCGTACATGGCGCTGAGCAGTGAGGTCGAGCCGCTGGTGTCCTGGCTCAGCTCCCAGTTCATCACGCCGCCGGCGTTGGCCAACGCCCACTGCGTCTTGCGCTTGACCGTCGGGATGCCGTTCCAGCACTGCTGCGACCCGCCGACGGTGGCGCAGTCCCGGTTGGCGTTCGCCGGGTCCAGACCGACGAGGTACGAGTAGTTGTAGTAGACCGGGCGGCTGTAGAACGGGATGCCGAGCACCGCCTTGCTGGCCGGCAGGCCGCGTGCCTTCCACAGGTTGACGCTGTTGATCGACCAGTCGTAGTTGGCGTGTGGGCTGCCGCCGTCGTACGCCATGATGTTGAGCCAGTCGACCTGGTTGAAGACGGCGGTCTGCACGCCCTGCACGCTGCCGCCCTCGGAGACCACGGCGGCGGTGAGCAGCTTGCCGCGGCTGTGCAGGGCGCTGCCGAGCTGCGTCATGAGCGCCGTGTAGTTGTTGGCCGAGGCGCCCGAATCGGGATACTCCCAGTCCATGTCGACGCCGTCGAGGTTGTACTGGTTGACGAAGTTGACCAGGTTGTTGACGAAGGTGGTCCGGCTGCCGGAGTTGGCCGCCAGGGCTTCGAAGGCCGAGTCGTTGCCGTCGTTCCAGCCGCCGACCGCGATCGAGACCTTGACGTTGTTGGCGTGTCCCTGCGAGACCAGTGAGGAGAGTCGAGCGCCGTCGACCCCCTGGAGGCTGCCGTCGCTGTTGGGCAGGATGAAGGCGTAGTTGATGTGGGTGAGCTTGTTGTACTGGATGGTGTTGATGTTGCCGGCCCAGGAGGGCATGTAGCCGACGCTCTTGAAGTTGTTCGGCAGCACCACGGCCTGCGCGGCGGTGGACGTGACGGTGAGGGTGGCGCCGGCGGTGGCCAGCGCGAGGAGGCCGGCGGCGAGGGCGCGGCGCAGTGGTGAGGACATCGGGGGCCTTCCCGTGGGCGGGGGACGACACCCACCCGCGCGGGTTGTCGCGGGTGGGCGGTGCGGGACGCAGGAACGGGTGGGCCTCGAGGCAGCCAAATCTTAAAGAGTGTTAACTGTCCCCGTCAATCAACATCTGTGGATTTCCCCGGTACCGGCACCAATATGGGGGTTTACCCAAACGACCGTTAAGCTGGTGGGGTGGGACTCGACGAGCTGTACCCGCCGGATCGGCTGATCGCCGCGCAGCGCGCCACCGCCGCTGCCGGGCTGGATGCCCTGCTGCTCACCCCCGGCTCCGACCTGCGGTACCTCACCGGGTACGACGCCCACGCGGGGGAACGGCTGACCTGCCTGGTGCTGCCCGCCGAGGGTGAGCCGACCCTCATCGTGCCCAGACTGGAACGCCCGGCGGCGGAGGCGGCACCGGCCACCGGCGTCCGCATCGTCGACCACCTCGACGGCTCCGACCCGTACCCGCTTGTCGTCGCCGCCCTCGACGGCCCGGTCACGGCGGTCGGGCTGGCCGACCGGATGTGGGCCGAGCAGGTCCTCGCGTTGCGCGCCGCCCTTCCCGGCGTCGTGCAACGCCTCGCCGGGGACGTGCTGGGCGCGCTGCGCGTGCGCAAGTCCCCGGCGGAGGTGGCGGCGCTCGCCGAGGCCGGCGCGGCGATCGACGAGGTGCACCTGCGGATGGGGCAGTGGCTGCGCCCCGGGCGCACCGAGGCCGAGGTCGCCGCCGACATCGCCGCGGCGATCCGGGCCGCCGGACACGTCCGGGTCGACTTCGTCATCGTGGCGGCCGGCCCGAACGGCGCCAGCCCGCACCACGGCACCTCGGACCGGCCGATCGGCGTCGGAGAGCCGGTGGTTGTCGACATCGGCGGCACGATGGCCTCGGGTTACCGCTCAGACTGCACCCGCACCTACGTGGTGGGCGGGCCGGCGCCGGCGGACTTCCTCGACTACTACGCGGTGCTGCACGCCGCCCAACGCGCGGCGGTCGCCGCGGTGCGGCCCGGGATCACCGCGACGGCGGCCGACGCCGCGGCCCGGGACCCGATCGCCGCCGCCGGCTACGGCCCCGCGTTCCTGCACCGCACCGGCCACGGCATCGGTCTCGACGGTCACGAGGAGCCCTACCTGGTGGCCGGCAACGACCGCCCGATCGAGGCCGGGATGGCGTTCTCCGTCGAGCCGGGCGTCTACCTGGCGGGCCGACACGGCGCCCGCATCGAGGACATCGTCGTCTGCACCACAGACGGCGTGCAACGGCTCAACACCACCCCCACGGAGCTCATCGCGCTATGACTGTCGACCGGATCCTCCCCACCGACGAGGCCCACGACCTGCTGGGCCTCGCCACCGAGCTCGCCGATGGCGAGCTCGCGCCGAAAGCCGCCGCCTTCGAGGAGCGCGCCGAATTCCCCCGCGGCGTGCTCCGGACCCTCGGCCGAGCCGGCCTGCTCGGCCTGCCCTACCCCGAGGAGTACGGTGGCGCGGCCCAGCCCTACGAGGTGTACCTGCAGGTGCTGGAGATCCTGGCCAGCCGCTGGCTCGCGGTCGCCGAGGCGGTGAGCGTGCACACCCTGTCCTGCTACCCGGTGTTCGCGTTCGGCACCGACGAGCAGCGCAAGCTCCTGCCGGACATGATCGGCGGCGAACTGCTGGGCGCGTACTGCCTCTCCGAGCCGCAGGGTGGCTCGGACGCGGCCGCGCTGAGCACCCGGGCGGTTCGGGACGGGGACGCGTACCTGGTGTCCGGCACCAAGGCGTGGATCACCCACGCGGGGACCGCCGACTTCTACAACATCTTCTGCCGCACGGGAGGGCCCGGACCGAAGGGGATCTCCTGCCTGCTCGCCGACGCGGGCACGGTCGGCATCAACCCGCAGGCGGCCGAGCGGACGATGGGGCTGCGCGCCTCCCCGGTGGCGCAGATCGCCTTCGACGAGGCGCGGGTGCCGGTGGACCGGCTGATCGGCGACGAGGGTGCCGGCTTCACCATCGCCATGTCCGCACTGGACTCCGGTCGGCTGGGCATCGCGGCCTGCGCGGTCGGGCTGGCCCAGGCGGCCCTGGACTACGCGGTCTCCTACGCCCGGGAGCGCCAGCAGTTCGGCCGGTCCATCATCGACTTCCAGGGGCTCGGCTTCATCCTCGCGGACGCGGCCACCCAGATCTCCGCGGCCCGCGCGTTGACCCTCGCCGCGGCGCGGCTGCGCGACGCCGGCCGCCCGTACTCGATCGAGGCGGCCAAGGCGAAGCTCTTCGCCACCGACATGGCGATGCGGGTGACCACCGACGCGGTGCAGGTGCTCGGCGGTGCCGGCTACGTGGCCGATCATCCGGTGGAGCGGTACATGCGCGAGGCCAAGGTCCTGCAGATCGTGGAGGGCACCAACCAGATCCAGCGAATGGTGATCTCCCGGGCGCTGGCGAAGGGCTGAGCGGTGCCGGGGCGGCCGCGGTGGATCGGCCGCAGCCGCCCCGCCGGCCCGTCCCGGCGGGTACCTCGTCGCCGTCGGGCGGTTTTCCCGGTAGGTTGCACGCCGTGGAGGAGATCGACCGCGCTATCGTCGCCGCGCTGACCGCCGACGGCCGACTGTCGTACACGGACCTGGCCGAGAAGGTGGGGTTGTCGGTGTCCGCCGTGCACCAGCGGGTGCGCCGGCTGGAGCAGCGTGGGGTGATCAAGGGGTACGCCGCCCGGGTCTCGTTCGAGGCGCTTGACCTGCCGCTTACCGCGTTCGTGGCGATCCGCCCGTTCGACCCGTCGCAGCCGGACGACGCGCCGGAGCGACTGGCGCACCTGCCCGAGATCGACTCCTGCTACTCGGTGGCGGGGGAGGACTTCTACATGTTGTTGGTGCGGGTGGCCAGCCCCACCGATCTGGAGCGGGTGCTGCAGGAGATCCGCACCTCGGCGAACGTGACGACCCGGACGACCGTGGTGCTGTCCACCCCGTACGAGAACCGGCCTCCGAAGATCAGTGCTGCGGCACCGAGTCGGTCGCGGTCCCGGGCGCCGGAGGAGCCGGCTGGTTCCACCGCAGGATGACCTGCCGGCCGTGCTCGTGACCGAGCGCGCTGACGGTGGCGGTGTCCAGGCGCAGTCGTCCGCCGGCGGACGGGGGCAGGCCGATCCAGCGGGCACCGAGCACGCGCAGGCTGTGCGCGTGACCGACAAGCGCGACGGTGCCCCGGTCGAGCAGTGGGGTGACCCGCGCCAGCACCCGGTCGAGCCGTTCGCCCACCTGTGCGGGTGACTCGCCGCCGGGGCAGCCGTCGGTCCAGATGTTCCAGTGCGGCTGGTCGGCGTGGATGTCCACGGTCGTGCGGCCCTCGTACTCGCCGTAGTTCCACTCGCTGAGGTCCTCGTCGACGGCGTCGACGGTGAGCCCGGCCAACTGCGCGGTGCGCAGCGCCCGGGAGCGGGGGCTGGACAGCACTGTCGCGAACCGCCGGCCGGCGAGGAACGCGGCGAGGGTGCGGGCCTGTCGCTCGCCGTCGGGGGTCAGCTCCAGGTCGGTGTACGAGGTGTGTCGGAGGCTGGCGCTCCAGGTGGTCTCGCCGTGCCGGATCAGTAGGAGCTCTCCCATAGGGCCAGTTAACCATCGGGACCGCTTTCACCAGGCGACCCTCCCTCAACCTATCTTCCTAGGATGCCTTAGCGGGTGTGCCGACCGGCACCACCGGTTTCGGCACCCGGAGAGCGGGCAAGCGAGCCGGGACAACGGCCAGACCGAGGAGGCGCGATGAGCTTCACCGAGAAGGCACGGAACAAGGTCGAGCAGATGGCCGGCGCCGCACGTGAGCGCGTCGGCGACAGGACCGACAACGAGCGGATGCGTGGCGAGGGCGCCAGCCAGGAGAGCGACGCGCGCGCCAAGCAGGCCGGTCAGAACATGAAGGACGCCGGTCGCAACGTGAAGGACGCCTTCACGAAGTGACCTGAGCGGTCCACGGGTCCCCGGGCGCACCGTCGCCCGGGGACCCGTCGTGTGCTGCGGCTACGGTCTTGCGGTGACGGTGCTTCGTTCCCTCGTGTTGTTCGTGCTGGCCGCGGTCGCCGAGATCGGCGGCGCCTGGCTCGTCTGGCAGGGCTGGCGGGAGCAGCGCGGGCTGTGGTGGATCGCTGCCGGCGTGGTGGCGCTTGGCTGTTACGGCTTCGTCGCCACGTTCCAGCCGGAGGCGAACTTCGGCCGGATCCTGGCCGCGTACGGCGGGGTGTTCGTGGCCGGCTCGTTGGGTTGGGCGATGGTGGTCGACGGCTTCCGTCCGGACCGCTGGGACCTGGCCGGCGCGGGGCTCTGCCTGCTGGGCGTCGCGGTCATCATGTACGCGCCGCGCGGTGGCACCGCGTAGCCCGTCGGGGTGTCCGGGCGGGTGGGACAGCGCAGTATCGGTAAACCCGACCCGAGTGGATCAGCGGCGACGCGCCGGTGATCCAGCCGGCTCCGGGGCGGCGCTGGGGGACAGTGAGTCTCATTCACTTCTGCGATGATCTGCCGCGTGATTCGAGCGTGGACTCGCCCGTTGTCTGGCGTCCTGGTTGCGGTGGTCGTCGTCGGCAGCGCCGCGTGCTCGGCATCCCGCGTGCCGCCGCCGGACGGGCCGGTCTCCGTAGCTTCGTCGGCCTCCTCGGCCGTGCCGTCGTCCGGCGTCAGCGCCACTCCGTCACCGGCAGTTCCGACGGTGCCCGGGGCGACGCGGGTGGGGACCCGGGCACCGGTGGTGGATCACGGCCCGCGGACCGGCGACAAGGTCGCGCTGACCTTCGACGCGGACATGACCGACGGGATGCTCGCCAACCTGCGTGCCGGTCGGGTGACGTCGTACGCCAACCTGCGCATCCTCGACCTGCTGGAGCGGGACGAGGTGGCGGCCACGTTCTTCCTGACCGGCAAGTGGGTGCAGCGGTATCCGGACGTGACCCGGCGGATCGCCGGCAACCCGCGCTTCGAGTTGGCCAACCACACCTACGGGCACGCGGCGTTCACCGCTGACTGCTATGACCTGCCCTCGCTGACGGTGGACAAGCTGGCCGGGGACGTGGCGAAGACGTTCGAGGTGATCAAGCCGTACGGGGGTCGGCAGACCCGGTACTTCCGCTTTCCGGGGCTGTGCCATGACGCGGCGACGCTGGACGCCCTGGCGCCGCTGGGTGTGACGGTCGTCGACGGGGACGTGGTCAGCGGCGATCCGTTCGCGACCGCGTGGAAGCCGCTGGTGCGGGCGGTGTTGGACCACGTCCGCCCCGGCTCGGTGGTGATCATGCACGTGACCGAGGCGAACGCGGCGATGACCGACGAGGCGTTGCCGCACATCCTGGCCGGGTTGCGCGAGCGGGGGCTGGAGCCGGCGCCGTTGTCCGAGGTGTTGGGCTGACCCGAGGTCAGATCTCGTGCGTGTCGTCGACGGTCAGCACGATCTTGCCGCGGCGGGAGCCCTGCTCGGCCGTCTCGTGGGCGTCAGCCGCCTTCTCCAGGGGGAAGGCCGCCTCGATCGGCACGGTGAACCGGCCCTCGGTGAACAGCTGGGCCGCGGCGGGTAGGCCGTGGCGGCCGTCGGGCTCGCCGGCCAGTTGCCCCATGGACAGGCGGACGCCGTACGTGGGGGCGGTGAAGTCGGCCAGGGTCACCACCGCCGCCGGGTCCCCGGTCAGGTCGATCAGTTCCGGCAGGGAGCCGGCCCCGGCGACGTCGAGTGCGCGGTCGACCTGGGTGACGCTCAGGGCGTCGAGTCGGTCCGCGAGGCCGGGTCCGTAGGCGACCGGTGTCGCTGCGAGCTGGTGGAGGAAGTCGTGGTTGTCGGCGCGGGCGGTGCCGATGACCCGGATGCCGCGGGCAGCGGCGAGTTGGACGGCGATGCTGCCGACGCCGCCTGCGGCGCCGTCGACGACGAGCGTCATGCCCGGTTCGAGTCCGAGGAGGTCGAGGGCCCGGGTGGCGGTTTCGATGCCGGTGCCCGCCGCGCCCGCCTGGGTCCAGGGCATGGTGGCGGGCTTGTGTGCCCACCGCTGGAGGACCGCGTACTGCGCGCTCGCGCCGCCGAGTTGTGCCAGGTCGACGATGCCGAAGACGTGGTCGCCGATGGTGACGCCGTCGACGTCGAAGCCGATGTCGTCGACGACGCCGGCCGCGTCGACGCCGGGGATGTGCGGCAGCGGCAGTTGGGCGCTCATGGGAGTACGGCCGGATCGGAGGCCGAGGTCGACCGGGGAGACCCCGGCGGCGTGGACGCGTACCCGGATCTGGCCGGGTTCTGGCCGTGGGGCTTCGGCGGTGGCGAGGCGCAGGACCTCTGGGCCGCCGAACCGGTCGAACCGTACTGCGAACATCGGTGGCTCCTCTGCCTTGGTGGCGTGGTCGTAGCCGTACCGTAGGTCGGAAACGGAGCAGCCGTTCCGCCGTGCGGTGAAGTGAGAGGAAGGCAGGTCGGAGATGTCTCAGAACCAGCGTGCCGATGCCCGCTCCAACCGTGCGCGGGTGGTGGCGGCGGCGCGGGAGACGTTCGCGGCGGTTGGGCTGGAGGCGCCCATGCGTGCGGTGGCTCGGCGGGCCGGGGTGGGTGTGGCGACCCTGTACCGGCATTTTCCGACCCGTACCGAGTTGGTCACCACGGTTCTCGCCGAGCGGGTGGAGGATTGTGGTGTGCGTATGCGGGGTGCGCTCGACGACCCGGATCCGTGGCGGGCGTTGTCCGGTGTGGTCCTGGAGTTCGCCGATCGGCAGGTCCATGACCGGGCGCTCAACGAGGCGCTGCTGGGGCCCGGCGGTGTGGGTGTCGCTTTTCAGGAGGAGCGCCGGGAGCACGCTCAGGCGTTGAACGTGCTGGTCGCCCGGGCGCGGGCCGCGGGTGTGCTTCGCGAGGGCGTGGACGCCGATGACGTGCGGGCCGCCTTGGTGGCGATCGCTTCGTTGCGGCAGTTGCCGTCGTCGAGGAGCGAGCACGTGATCGGCAGGCTCGCCGGTGTCATCCTCGCGGGGATTCGTCGCTGATCTACGCCGCACCCCCGGGGTGGTCTCCCCGGGGGTGTCGTCGTGGGTGGGTCAGTCGTCGCGGTGGTCGTGCCACCACTGCTGGCCGTCGGCGGGCAGGGTGTCGATCGGGTCGTAGTAGGCGTAGCGCTTGTTGAGGGCTTCCAGGTCGGCGGATTCGATGGAGGTGCGGTAGTTCTTGGTCCAGTAGGAGATGCCGCGCTCACGGTCGTAGTCGGTGAGCATGTGCACCCAGCGTTTGCCGACGAAGGGCACGTCGCAGACGATGCGGGGGGTGGCGTAGCCGGGGAGGTAGCCCATGATGTCGTGCTGGAGTTGCTGGGCGTGCCAGACCGGGACGCGCCAGTGTTCGGCGTTGGGGATCATGTCGCACATGTAGAAGTAGTACGGCAGGATCCCGGCTTCGCCCTGGAGGGCGAAGCAGAGGTCGAGTAGTTCCGGGGTGGTGGCGTTGACGCCGCGCATGAGGACGCCCTGGTTGCGGACGTCGCGGACGCCGACGTCGAGGGCGGTCTGGGCGGCCTTGGCGACCAGTGGGGTGAGCGACTGGGCGTGGTTGACGTGGGTGTGGATGGCGAGGTTGACGCCGCGGCGGGCGGCGGTGCGGGCGACGCGTTCCAGGCCTTCGACGACGTCGGGTTGCAGCCAGTGTTGGGGGAGGCCCATGAGGGCCTTGGTGGCGAGGCGGATGTCGCGGACCGTCTCCAGTTCCAGCAGGCGCATGAGGTACGACTCGAGGTTGCGCCAGGGGACGTTGGCGACGTCGCCGCCGGAGACGACGACGTCGCGGACGCCGGGGTGGGCCTTGAGGTAGGCGATGTGGGCGTCGTAGCGGTCGACGGGCTTGAGGGTGAGTTTGAGTTTGTCGACGGCGGGGGTGGAGTTGCCGACGAGGTCCATGCGGGTGCAGTGGCCGCAGTATTGCGGGCAGGTGGAGAGCAGTTCGGCGAGGACCTTGGTGGGGTAGCGGTGGGTGAGGCCTTCGGCGACCCACATGTCGTGCTCGTGGAGGCTGTCGCGGCTGGCGTAGGGGTGTGAGGGCCAGTCGGTGCGTCGGTCGGAGGCGACCGGGATCATGTAGCGGCGGATGGGGTCGGCGAGCAGCGCCTCGGTGGTGAGGGTCGCGAACGGCACCATCGTGTTGATCATTTGTGGTGGCACCAGCATCGACATGGTGGCCAGGGCTTTCTGGTCGGCCTCGACGTCGGTGTAGAAGGTGTCGTCGATGAGGTCGCCGAAGACGGCGCGGAGCTGCTTGATGTTCTTGACGCAGTTGACGCGTTGCCACTGGGCGGATTCCCACTGGTCGCGGGTGACGTGGCGCCAGCCGGGGAAGCGGGTCCAGTCGGGTTCGACCAGGGGGCGGCGGTGGTATTCGTAGGGCTGCCCGGCGGTCGGTGTGGCGACCGGGGCGTGACGGGGTTGCGGGATGGTCTGGGTCACGGCCCCTCCTCGGTGGTGCGGCTGATCATCGGAGCCCGAAGGCTACTGGAAAATATTCGGCGAAGAAATTAGTCTGCCGTAAGTTTTCCCGTTACGCGAGCCTTGACCGGGGCTTCGAGCGGCGGCAGGGGGAGGTTGGGCGTGACGTCACCGGTGGGACTGCACCGCGTCGTACAACCGGCGGGAGTGCTGCCGCAGGCGGCCTGGCGGCTGGATGCGTCGGCGGCGATCGCGCCCAACGAGGTGCGGATCCGGGTGCAGCGGCTCAACCTGGACGCGGCGAGCTTCCGGCAGTTGTCGGAGAAGCACGGCGGTGACGGTGACGCGGTCCGCGCCGAGGTCCTGGAGATCATTTCCACGCGGGGGAAGATGCAGAACCCGGTGACCGGGTCCGGTGGGATGCTGATCGGCACGGTCGAGGAGGCCGGTCGGCGGTCCCCGCTCGGGCTCAAGGCGGGCGAGCGGGTCGCGACCCTGGTGTCGTTGACGTTGACGCCCCTGGTGATCACCGACGGGTTGGCCCGCTGGGACGGGCGCAGCGAGCAGGTGCCGTGCGACGGGTGGGCGATCCTGTTCGCGCGGTCCATCGCCGCGGTGCTGCCCGACGACGAGGACCCGCAGTTGTCCCTCGCCGTGCTGGACGTGTGCGGGGCGCCCGCGCTGACGGCCCGGGTGGTGTCGCGTTACGTCGAGGAGCGCGCTCGCACGGGTGACCCGACGCCGGTGCGGGTCGCGGTGATCGGTGGGGCGGGCAAGAGCGGATCGCTGTCGCTCGCGGCGGCGCGGCGGGCTGGTGCCGCGCGTACCGTCGGGGTGGTGCCGGTGGCGGCGGAGCGCGACGCGCTGACGGCCGCCGGTCTGGCGTCGGTGGTGGCGTTGGCCGACGCGCGGGACCCGGTGGGGTTGTCCACGGCGGTGACCACCGCGTTGGGCGCGCCGGCGGACGTCACTGTGGTCTGCGTGGACGTGCCGGGGTGTGAGCACGGTGCGGTGTTGGCCACCGCGGACGGCGGCACGGTGATCTTTTTCTCGATGGCGACGAGCTTCTCCGCGGCGGCGTTGGGCGCGGAGGGGTTGGCCGCGGACGTGACGATGCTGGTGGGCAACGGGTACGTGCCGGGGCACGCGGAGTTGGCGCTGGGCCTGTTGCGGGCCGAGCCGGGGGTGCGTCGGCTGTTCGCGGCGCGGATCGCGGCAGACTGAGGTCATGACGAACCCCTCGACGTTGTACCGCGGCGGCGTGTTGCACTGTCCTGCCGACCCGAGCGCCACCGCGCTGCTGGTGTCCGGTGGGCGGATCACCTGGTTGGGGACCGACGGTGACGCGCCGCCGGCCGAGAAGGTGGTGGATCTGGGTGGGGCGTTGGTGACGCCGGCGTTCGTCGACGCGCACGTGCACGCCACCGACACCGGGTTGGCGTTGTCCGGGCTGGACCTGGCCGGGGTGCGGACGGCTGCGCAGTTGCTGGACGCGGTGGCCGGGTTCGCGGCGGGTCTGCCGGCGGACGCGGTGGTGCTGGGGCACGGCTGGGACGAGTCGGGCTGGCCGGATGCGACGTTGCCGGACGCGGCGGCGGTGGGCCGGGCGGCGGGTGGTCGGCGGGTGTATCTGTCGCAGGCGTCGCTGCACTCGGCGTTGGTGTCGTCGGCGTTGCTGGCGGCGTGCCCGGAGGTGGTCGGGGCGGTGGGGTACGACGCGTCGGGGTGGTTGCGGCGGGACGCGCATCACGTGGTGCGGGCGGCGGCGCAGGGGTCGGTGAGTCGGGCGCAGCGGGTCGCCGCGCAGCGGGTGGCCCTGTCGCACGCGGCGTCGTTGGGGATCGCGGCGGTGCACGAGTGTGGTGGTCCGGAGATCTCCGACGAGGAGGACTTCACCGGGCTGCTGGGCATCTCGGGTGCGGGGTTGCCGGAGGTGTACGGGTACTGGGGTGAGTTGGGTGGCGCGGCGCGGGCCCGGGAGTTGGGTGCGGTGGGTGCCGGTGGTGACCTGTTCGCCGATGGCGCGTTGGGGTCGCGGACGGCGCACGTGTCGCAGGCGTACGGCGACGGTGACGGTTGCGGGCACGGGTACCTGACCGCGGAACAGGTGCGGGATCACCTGCTGGACTGCGCGGCGCACGGCCTGCAGGGCGGGTTCCACGCCATCGGTGACGCGGCGATCGGCACCGTCCTGGACGGGTTCGCCGCGGCGGCGGAGTCGCTGGGGGTGGAGCGGCTGCGGGCGGCCCGGCACCGCATCGAACACGCGGAGATCATGAACAAGCGGTTGATCGCCAAGTTCGTGGAGTACGGAGTCGTGGCGAGCATGCAGCCGGCGTTCGACCGGCTGTGGGGTGGCGCGGGCCGGATGTACGAGTCGCGGTTGGGGTTGGACCGGTCGTTGGAGTCGAACCCGATGGGTGCGATGCACTCGGTGGGGGTGGCGTTGGCGTTCGGGTCGGATTCGCCGGTGACGCCGCTGGACCCCTGGGGGTCGGTGCGGGCGGCGGCGGCGCACCACAACCCGGCGCAGCGGATGAGTGTGCGGGCGGCGTTCGCCGCGCACACCCGGGGTGGGTGGCGGGCGGTGCACCTGGACGTCGAGGGGGTCCTCGCGTTGGGTGCGCCGGCGACGTTCGCGGTGTGGTCGACGCCGGCGGGGGTGGAGCGAGGTCTGCCGGTGTTGCAGGCCGAAGACCCGGAGATGCGGGGTCCGGACGACCCGACGCCGCTGCCGGTGTGTCGGCGGCTGGTGCTGCGCGGTGAGGTCATCTACGAGGAAGGGTCATCATGACCGGAAAGCTTGATCTTGATCCGGTGCTGGTGGCGCGGGCGCGGGAGTTGGCGCGTCGGGCCGGGCAGCCGGTGGTGGACCTGGCGCGCAGCCACACCACGGTGTCGGTGGAGCGCGCGGTGCTGCGACTGGCCGGGGTGACCGGTGCCGACCCGGACGGCATTCCGTGGGTGAACCGGCTCGTCGACGCGGTCGCCGCGGACGTGGGGTTGGGTCACGGGGTGGCGGTGCCGGTGTTCGACGCCCTCGCCCGTGAGGGAATCACGGATGTGACGTTGCTGGCGCAGAAGGCCGCCGCCGGGTCGGTGCGCTTCGCGCTGCCCACCGGGCGGGCCGCGACGACGGCCCGGTCGGCGGCCCGCAGGGCGGTCGGCGCGGGGATCCGGCGCATCGACCGGCGGCGCGCCGAACGGGACCGGCTCATCAAGCGGCACGGTGACCCGTTGCAGCGGCCGTGGATCTACCTGATCGTCGCGACCGGGGACATCTACGAGGACATTCCGCAGGCGCAGGCGGCGGCGCGGGCGGGCGCGGACGTGATCGCGGTGATCCGCTCCACCGGGCAGTCGCTGCTGGACTACGTGCCCGAGGGCGCGACCCGGGAGGGGTTCGCCGGCACGTACGCCACGCAGGAGAACTTCCGGCTGATGCGCGCGGCGTTGGACGAGTCGTCGAGGGAGGTGGGCCGCTACGTGCGGTTGACCAACTACGCGTCCGGGTTGTGCATGCCGGAGATGGCGACCCTGGCCGGGCTGGAACGCCTGGACATGATGCTCAACGACTCGATGTACGGGATCCTGTTCCGCGACATCAACCCGGTGCGCACGTTCGTCGACCAGCGGTTCTCCCGGCAGGTGCACGCCCGCGCCGGGATCATCATCAACACCGGTGAGGACAACTACCTGACCACCGCCGACGCCGTCGACGAGGCGCACACGGTGACGGTGTCGCAGTTGCTCAACGAGTTCTTCGCCCACGAGGCGGGGTTGGCGGACTGGCAGTTGGGGCTGGGGCACGCGTTCGAGATCAACCCGGAGGTGCCGGAGTCGTTCCGCCTGGAGTTGGCGCACGCCCTGCTGGCCCGGGAGTTGTTCCCCGACGCGCCGCTGAAGTGGATGCCACCGACGAAGCACATGACCGGTGACGTGTTCCGGGGCAACCTGCTCGACGGGTTCTTCAACCTGGCGGGCGCGCTGACCGGTCAGGGGATCCTGCTGGTGGGGATGATGACCGAGGCGGTGGTGACGCCGTGGTTGTCCGACCGGGACATCGCGTTGCAGAACGTGCGGTACGTGCTGGGCGCGGCCGGTGGGTTGCACGAGGACTTCGTGCCGGCGCCGGGCGGGTTCATCCGCCGGCGGGCCAACCAGGTCCTCGGTGAGGCGCTGGACCTGTTGGAGCGCATCGGGGAGCAGACGTTGCTCACGGCCATCGCCGAGGGCACGTTCGGGATCATGAAGCGGCCCGCGGACCGGGGTAAGGGCCTGGCCGGGGTGGCCGCGCACGAGGCGGACTACTGCAACCCGGCCACCGACATCCTGGAGGCGGCGGCGTGAGCAAGCAGATCGTGCGGCCGTACGGGGACACCACCGGTGACGGGATGGTGCAGGTGTCGTTCACGCTGCCGGTGGCGCACGACAAGCGGGCCGAGGGCGCGGCGGTGCAGTTGGCCAACAAGATGGGCATCGACCCGGCGATGGTGGTGCACGCCAAGCCGATGGGTGACGGGTTCACGTTCTTCGTGGTCTACGGGCGGGTCAACCACCTGGTCGACCTCAACGCGGTGCAGGTGGTGGAACGCGACTTCGCGTTGCTGTCGGCGAAGGACGTCAACACGGTGATCAAGCAGCGGTTGCGGCGCAAGCTGTCGGTGGTCGGGGCGTGTATCGGCACCGACGCGCACACCGTGGGCATCGACGCGATCCTCAACGTCAAGGGCATCGCGGGGGAGAAGGGCCTGGAGTACTACCGGGAGTTGAAGGTCACCAACATGGGCGCGCAGGTCAGCGTGCCGGAGCTGGTGGAGACCGCCCGGGCGGAGAAGGCCGACGCGGTGCTGGTGTCGCAGGTGGTCACCCAACGCGACGCGCACCTGCACAACACCCGGGAGATGTCGGCGGCGTTCCGGGAGGCGATGCCGGCGGGACGGCGGCCGCTGCTGATCGTGGGCGGGCCCCGGTTCGACGAGACGATGACCGACGAGTTGGGCGTGGACCGGATCTTCGGTCGGGGCACCACCCCCGGTGAGGTGGCCAGCTACCTCGTGCACGCCCTGATCACGCAACGGAAGGCGATGGCATGACCGACGCACGGCTGGGGTTGACGGTGACGCACCGGCGGTATGTGCCGTACTCGCACGCCCACTACGCCGGCAACCTCGTCGACGGGGCGTACGCCCTGGCCCTGTTCGGGGACGTCGCCACGGAGGTGTGCATCCGTACCGACGGCGACGAGGGTCTGTTCGCCGGGTACGCCGATGTGCGGTTCAGCGCCCCGATCCGGGCCGGTGACGTGGTGGAGGTGACCGCGCAGGTGTCGCGGGTCGGCACCCGCAGCCGCACCCTCGAGTTGTCCTGCGTCGTGGTGTGCCGGGGTCGCCCGGATCGCTCCGAGTCCGCCGCGGAGGTCCTCGACCCGCCGATCGTGGCGGTCACCGCGACCGGCACCGTGGTCGTTCCCGCCGCGTCGTGAGCCTGGCGGTCTGCGCGGACGTCGGGTCCACGTACACCAAGGTGGCGGTGGTGGACCTGGGCGCCGGTGTGCTGGTCGGCGCGGCGGCCGCGCCGACCACGGTGGGCACCGACGTGCTGCACGGCCTGGACGCCGCGGTCGCGGCGGCCACCGCCGGGCTGGGTGTGCGCGACGCGCCGTGGTACGTGTGCTCGTCGGCCGGTGGTGGGCTGCGGCTGGCGGTGATCGGCTACGAGCCGCTCGTCACCGCGCAGGCGGGCCGGCGGGTCGGGTTGTCCGCCGGGGCGCACGTGGTGCATGTGGCGGCCGGTCGGCTCGGTGCGGCGGACCTGGCGGCGTTGCGGGCGGCCCGATGCGACGTGGTGCTGCTCGTCGGTGGCACCGACGGCGGTGACGCCGAGACGATCACCCACAACGCGACCCGGCTGGCCCGGGCCCGGTGGCGGGTCCCGGTGGTGTACGCGGGCAACGCCGACGCCCGCGCGGAGCTGACCGGGCTGCTGGAGGCCGCCGGGGTGCCGGTGACGGGCGCGGAGAACGTCCTGCCCCGCATCGGGGTCCTCGCCCCGGGCTCGGCGCGGGCGGCGATCCGCGCGGTGTTCCTGCGCCACGTCATCGGGGGGAAACGACTGTCGAGGGGCACCCGGTTCGCGCGGCTGGTGCGGGCGGCCACCCCCGACGTGGTGCTCACCGGTGTGGAGGTGCTCGCCGACACCCTCGGTGGTGACCTGGCCGTGGTCGACGTGGGTGGCGCCACCACCGACGTGTACTCGGTGCTCACCCCCGACGAGCGGGCCACCGGGCCGGGGCGGGAGGTCGCCGGGAACCTGTGGCGGGCCCGCACCGTGGAGGGTGACCTGGGCATGCGGTGGAGCGCCCCCGGGGTGGTGCGGGCCGCCGCCGAGGAGCGGCTGCTCACCGCCGACGAGTCCGACGAGCTGGGCGCCGCCGCGGCGCGCCGTGCCGCCGACCCGGCGTTCCTGGCCGTCGACGGCGTCGAGCGGGCCGTCGACGCCCGCATCGCCACCCTCGCGGCGACTGTGGCGTTGCGCCGGCACGCCCGGGGCGCCGCCACCGGCGAACGAGCCGGGCGGGACCTGCGCGACGTGCGGCTGCTCGTGGGTTCCGGTGGGGTGCTGCGGCACGCGCCGACGGACACGTCCGGGCAGGTGTTGGCGGCGGTCCTGGCCGATCACGCCGGCGGGTGGGCGTTGCCCCGCGCCGCCGCCACGGTCGTCGACGCCGACTACGTGCTGGCCGCCGGAGGGTTGCTCGCCGAGGAACACCGGGCGGCGGCGGCGGCCCTGCTGCGCCACCAACTGCGCACCCATTGAGACTCGCCGACCCGACACGCCGTGGCGCAACACACGACAGGCCGGGGGTGGGTTGACAACCGACGGGGGTCGGCACGTACCGTCTTTGAGTCCTACCACGGGAAGCGGCTGTTGTTCGCTTCGTCCTCTCGTCCGCTGGCCGAGCGACATGTTTCAGCGTCATCGTCGCGGCGGCCAGGTCCAGCGGGCGGGGGTCGGCGGGGCGGCGCGAACCGGCCGCGGTTACCGGTGTACGGGCAGGGTGAGGTGCACGGCCAGTAGACAACGGCCCGGCGGGGGCAGCCAGTCCACGTCCGGTCGGTCCGAAGGTCGTCGTGCCCCATCCTCGCCACACCGGCCGGGAAGGGCCTGGGAGCATCGGGGCGCGGCGCGAGCCGCGCCCCGATTTCATTGTCGCTGGGCGGTGTGTGCCCGCCGGCCCGATGCGCTCGGATCGCCGGCCAGCCAGGTAGCCTTCGCCCCGTGATCGAGGTGAAGCGGTGACGATTCTGGACCGGGACGACGCCCACAGCCCGGCAGCGCCGAGTCGGCCCGTCGTGACCGGTCGACCGCTGCCGCTGCGGGTCGCCGTGCCCCTGGCCGTGGCCGCCGGGCTGGCCCTGCTGGTGGCGTTCCCCCCGTACGGGGTGTGGCCGCTCGCGCCGGTCGGGGTGGCGTTGCTGGCCGCCGCCGCACACCGGCGACGGTTGCGCGCCGGCGCCGGCCTGGGCTTCCTGACCGGGGTGACGTTGTTCGCCCCACTGCTGGCCTGGACGAACCTGCACACCGGTTACCTGCCGTGGGTGCTGCTGTCGCTGCTGCAGGCCGCCTACCTGGCCCTGCTGGGGTCGGCCACCGCCTGGGTGTCGCCGCTGGCCGACCGGGTCCGCTGGGCGTGGCCGGTGCTGACCGGGCTGCTGTGGGTGGGGCAGGAGGCGCTGCGCGACCGCACCCCGTTCGGTGGGTTCCCGTGGGGGCGGTTGGCGTTCAGCCAGGACACCTCCCCGCTGCTGCGCCTGGCCGCGCTGGGCGGCGCACCGCTGGTGACCTTCGCGGTGGCGCTCGTCGGCGGGTTGCTGGTCACCGCCGCCTGGCGGGGCTGGGCCGCCGCCCGGCACGCTGAGGGCTCCCAGGACGCTGTCGGCCGGCCCGGGGTCACACCGGCACCGTGGTGGACTTCTGCTGTCGCACCGGCCGTTGTGGCCCTCGCGCTGACCGCCGGGGGCCTGCTCGTGCCGGTCGCCACCACCGGGTCGGGTGCCACCACCGTCGTGGCGATCGTGCAGGGCAACGTGCCGCGGCTGGGCCTGGACTTCAACGCCCAACGGCAGGCGGTGCTCAACAACCACGCCGACGCCACCATCGAGCTGGCCGCGCGGGTCGCCGCCGGTCAGGAACGTCAACCCGACCTGGTGGTGTGGCCGGAGAACTCCAGCGACATCGACCCGCTGCGCAACCCGGCCGCCGGGGCGCGGATCTCCCAGGCCGCCGACACCGTCCGCGCGCCGATCCTCGTCGGGGCGGTGCTGCTCGGCCCCGGCCCCGGGCAGGTCCGCAACGCGGGCATCCTGTGGCGACCCGGCACCGGCGCGGACCTCGACCAGCTGTACACCAAACGCCACCCGGTGCCGTTCGCCGAGTACGTGCCGCTGCGCGACATCGCCCGGATGGTCAGCAAGCAGGTCGACCTGATCCGCAGCGACTTCGTCGCCGGAAGCACCCCGGGCGTGGTACGCGCCGGCCCGGCCGTGCTCGGTGACGTGATCTGCTTCGAGGTCGCCTACGACGACGTGGTCCGCGACACCGTCACCGGCGGCGCGCAACTGCTCGTCGTGCAGACCAACAACGCCACCTTCGACGTGGCGGAGGCCCGCCAGCAGTTGGCCATGGTGCGGCTGCGGGCGGTGGAGCACGGGCGGCCGGCGTTGATGGCGTCCACGGTCGGCGTGTCCGGGTTCGTCGCACCCGACGGGCGGGTAAGCGATGCCACCGGGTTCAACACCCGGGAGGTCGTGGTGCGGCAGTTGCGGCTCGACGACGGACGTACCCTCGCCACCCGCCTCGGTTGGTGGCCGGAGGTGACGCTCGCCGCGCTGGCCGTGGCGGCCCTGGTCGGCGCGGCGGTGCTGCGCCGCCGGCAGCGGGTCATGCCCGGATAGCAACAGCCGGTACGCCGGCGGGAGCGGAGGAACCGTGATCCAGGCGACCGATACGATCCGACGCCCGGACGAGGTGCCGGGTGTGGGCCGGGTGCTGGTGGTGATCCCCACCTACAACGAGGCCGACAACATCGCCGCGATCGTGGGCCGGGTCCGGCGTGCCGTCCCGGCGGTGAAGATCCTCATCGCCGACGACAACAGCCCCGACGGCACCGGCGCGATCGCCGACGCCCTCGCCGACGGTGACGCGCACGTGCAGGTGCTGCACCGCCACGGCAAGGAGGGCCTCGGCGCGGCGTATCTGGCCGGGTTCGGGTGGGCACGCGAGCGCGACTACCAGGCGGTCGTGGAGATGGACGCCGACGGCTCGCACGCCCCGGAGGACCTGCCGGCGCTGCTGGACGCCGCCCGCGACGCCGACGTGGTGATCGGGTCGCGGTGGACCAGCGGGGCGCGGGTGCTCAACTGGCCGCTGCGGCGGCTGCTGCTGTCGCGTGGCGGCAACCTGTATGCGCGCCTCGCCCTGGGCATGCCCGTTTCGGACGCCACGGGCGGTTACCGGGTCTACCGGATCAGCGCGTTGGACGCCATCGACCTGGGGTCGGTGACGTCGCAGGGGTACTCGTTCCAGGTGGAGTTGTCCCGGCTGGCGCACCGGGCCGGGGTGCGGATCGTGGAGGTGCCGATCACCTTCGCCGAACGGGAACGCGGGGACAGCAAGATGAGCCCGCGGATCGTGGCCGAGGCGCTGTGGCGGATCACCGCCTGGGCGGTGCGGGACCGGCGGCAGGCGGTACGCCGTGGCCTGCTGGGCGCCTCCGCCGGTCAGGCGCGGTGGCCGTGAGCGCGGCCGTGTCATGCTGGATGAGCGGGACACGCCCATGGTGTCGCGGGAATGGCGATGAGGTGAGATGCGCCGAGGACTGAGGTTCGTGCCGTTGGCCCTGTTGCTGGCGGTGGTGCTGGAGTTGGCGGTGTTCGTCGGGGTCGGGCGGGCGCTGGGGTTCGGGGTGGCGGTGCTGCTGGTGTTCGCGGCGTCGCTGCTGGGCCTGGTGCTGCTGCGCCGGGAGGGGATGCGCGCCTGGCGTGGGTTCCGCTCCGCCGCGGCGGCCGGGCAGCCACCGGGCGGGCAGGTGACCGACGGGCTTGTGGGTTTGGCCGGCGCCCTGTTGCTGGCGGTGCCCGGTCTGGTCAGCGGGTTGATCGGGTTGCTGCTGCTGGTGCCGCCGGTGCGTCGACTGGCCCGCGCCGGGGTGCGCCGTGCCACCGAGCGGCGGGTGTCGTCGATGGTCGCCGGTGATCTGTTCGGCCCCCGCACGGTGCGGGTGCGCCAGGGTGCGCCCCAACCGGCCCCGCAGCCGCAGCAGCCGGTGGTGGTCGACGGCGGTCGGGCCATCGAGGGCGAGATCGTCGAACCCGGCCGCCAGTAGGCCGCGCAGACGCGACAACGCCCCCGGGGATGACCCCCGGGGGCGTTGTTTGTCGTGCGGCTCAGGCGCGGCCGCGGCGGGTCCGGACCTCCTGCAGGCGCTCCTCGAGGATGTCCTCCAGCTCGGCGATCGAACGCCGCTCCAGCAGCATGTCCCAGTGGGTACGCGGCGGCTTGGCCTTCTTCTGCTCCGGCTCGTTGCCGTCGACGAGTCGGGCGACGCTGCCGTCGAACTTGCATTCCCAGGTCGTCGGGACCTCGGCGTCGACGGCGAACGGCACCTCGAACTGATGGCCCTTGGCGCAGAGGTACTCGCGGGTCTGACGCGGCGCGAGCTCCGTGTTGCGGTCGGATTCATAGCTCACCGCGCCAAGGCGGCTTCCGCGCAGCATACGCTCGCCCATGATCGACTTCCCCTCGTTCGTGGTGCTGGTCTTCTGGGTGTAACGGTGCGTTCCCGTCGAGCCATTCCCGCCCGAAGGCGTGAGGCGTCCACGGGTGGGCCGCGACCAAGGGTAGCCGGCCGGGACACGCACCCGGCCAGGTGATCCCCAGGCCTGTCGCAACGGGATGAAGATCCGCTGCCACCGGGGAGGTTAACCGCCCGGGGGCGGTGAAAGTTGCGCCCCGGCCGTCGGCGCCGAGCCCAGCCGGGCCAGCGCCACCGCCAGGTCGCTGACCTGGTCACCGAGCTGCGCCACCCGCCGCTGGGCCAGGTCCCGGTCGGTCTCGGCGGCGTCGAGCCGTACCGTCAGGGCGGTGACCTGGCTCTCGGCGGTGGCCGCCGCCTGCCGGGCGGCGCCCAGCTCGGCGGTGAGCGCGTCGCGTTGCGCGGTGGTGGCGGCCAACTCCGCGCGCAGCCGCGCCGCCACCTCCGCGACCTCCTGCCGGGCGTCGTCGACCTGACGGGCGGCGACCTGGGCGCGGTCGCGGGCCCGGTCGGCCTGCTCCCGGGCGCGAGTGGCGTCGGCGGCCTCGGCGCGGGCGCGCGCGGCGTCGGCGCGGGCCTGCTCGATCTGGCGTCGCACGTCCTGCACCTCGGCCTGCCACCGCCCGGCCCGCTCGGTCGCGTCGGCGGCGACCCGGGCGGCCCGCTCGGCGTCGGCGCGGACCGCGTCGCGTTCGCCGGTCAGGTCGGCCACCCGCTGCCGCTCGGCGTCGCGTTGCGCGCGCAGGTCCCGCACCTCGACGCGGGCCTGGTCCCGGTCGCGTTCGGCCTGGGCGCGCAACGCCTCGGCGGCACTGACGTCGTGGCGGGCCTGGTCGCGGGCGGCCTCGGCGTGGCTCGCCCGTTCGTCGGCGGCGGTGGCGCGCTGCTGGGCCTGCTCGGCGCGTCGCCGGGCCTCGTCGGCCTCGGCGCGAGCCGTGCGGGCCTGCTCACGGGCACGCGCCGCGTCGGCGGCGGCGGTTTCGGCGTCGTCGCGGGCCTCGTCGCGTTCGGTCTGCGCCGCCGCGACCTCGGTGGCCGCCTCCGCGCGAGCCTGGGCGATCTGGCGCTGCACACCCACCGGGGACAACTCGGCGTGCAGGGACTCGGTCAACGTCTCGACGATCTGGTCGAGACGGTCCACCGCCTCCCAGGTGCGGGCCACCTGCCCGGGCAGGCCGGGGGCGTTGCGGTGGCGCATCCGGCTGTTGCGGGAGGCTCGCTGGCAGGCGCCGTCGTTGTCCCGGCAGTAGCGAAACGGTCGGCCCGCGCCGACACGCTGCGGCACCGGCTGTCCACAGTGGGCGCACGGGCGGGTCTCAGTGGTGGTGGGCTGGGCGTCCATCGAGGTGGCAGTCTAGTGCCGCGCCGGGGTCAGCTCGCGGCGCGGGCGCTCGCGTCCAGGGTGTAGCGGCGTTGCAGCAGCAGCGCCGCGAGCATCGCCACCGCCGGCAGCACCCCGAAGCCGTAGCGGACCGCCGCCAGCGCCCCGTCGGGCTGCGCCGGTGACTCACCGGCCGTCGAGGCCACGAAACCACCAACGGCCAGGCACAGCGCGTACGCGTACGGGCCCAGGGCCGCGCCGGTGGCCTCGGTGGCCGTCCACACCCCGGTGTAGGTGCCGGCACCGGTGACGGTCCCGTCCGCCGCGACGTCGGTGGCGGCGGCGCGGATCACGTCGGGCAGCATCGAGAAGGGCAGCAGTTGCATACCGGCGAACGCCACCCCGAGCACCGCCACCGCGCCGATCAGCACCGGCAGTCCGGCCGGGCGGCCCACCGCGAGCACCAGCGAGCCGAGGGCGAACGCTGCCTGCGCGCCGAGCAACGCCCGCTGCTTACCGACGCGGCGCGCCACCACCAGCCAGGCGGGGGTCACCAGCAGCGCCGGGGCCACGAACGCGGCCACCAGCACGGTGGTGAGTCCGGGTGCGCGCAGCTCGTACTCGGCGTAGTAGGGCACCCCGGCGAGCACCAGGTGGGTGGCGGTGGACATGGACAGGTACGCGGTCACCAGCCAGCGGAACTGTCGGTCGCGAAGCGCGGTGCGCAGTGCCCGCCACCCGCCGTGCCCGGCCGGGGTGGGGTCCGCCGCGCCGCCGCGCAGCCGGGCGATGCCGGCGACACCGATCAGCATGGCGGCCAGCATGCCGACGGCGAGGATCACGCCCATCCGTTGGTAGCCGCCCCGGGTCGCGGTGTCACCGCCGGTGAGCAGCGGGGCCAGCAACCCGGAGAGCAGGATGCCCAGGGTCAGCACGACCATCCGGAACGCCATCAGCCGGGTGCGTTCGTCATAACCGATCCGCAGGTCGGCCGGGGTGGACAGGTAGGGGACCTGGTAGGCGGCGAAGAGCAGGTTGCCGGCGACGAAGAACACCGCCACCCACGCGGCCGCCGGCCCGCCGGTCAGCCCGCCGGGCACCGCGAAGAGCGCGGCGAACGCGACCGGCAGCGCGCAGCCGAGCAGCAGCAGGCGACGCCTGTCGCCCCGGCGGGTCTGCTCGACGTCGGCGCGGTGCCCCACCCAGGGGTGCAGCAGCACGTCGGCGATCTTCGGCAGCAGCAGCGCCAGACCGGCCAGCCACGGGCCGACCGCCAGCACGTCGGTGAGGAAGTACAGCAGCAGCAGGCCGGGCACTGTCACCCAGACACCCATGCCGAGCGAGCCGGCCGCGAAGCCGGCGAGGGGGCCGCGGGCAAGCGTCGCGTCGGTGGCGGCCACCGGCCGCCGGTCGAGCCCGGTCATCGCCGCACCCTCTCGGTAATCCAACGGTTGCTGGATTCTAGGGGCAGAATGGCGGGCATGACCATGCCCCGACGCCGTCCCGGTCGGCCCCGCCGCGACGAGACCCGGCCCACCCGCGAGGTGGTGCTCACCGCGGCGACCGCGCTGTTCGCCGAGCGTGGCTTCGACGCCGTCGGGTTGCGGGAGGTCGCCGCCGCCGCCGGGGTCGACGTCGCCACTGTCGCGCACCACACGGGTACGAAGGCGGCGCTCTACGACGCCTGCTTCGCCCGGGTCTTCGCCGCCGAGCAGGAGGTGCTCACCCGGGCCGCCGAGCAGGCCCGCGCGGCCCTCGACGCGGGGCCGGACGCCGCCCGGCGCGCCCTGCACGAGCTGGTCGACGTCTTCGTCGACTTCCTGGAGGACCGCCCGGAGACCACCGCGCTGTGGCTGCGCCGCTGGCTGGAGCCGCGCCGGCACGCCGACCTCGACACGCGCTACGCCGAACCGTTGTACCGGCTGGTCGCGGAGTTGCTCACCGCCGCGGCGGCGGCCGGGGCGCTGGTGGAACCCACCCCGCACATCACCGTCCGCAGCCTGGTGTGGGCGACCCACGGGCACGTGGTGGCACTGGCCGCGGGCACGCCGGGCGCGCGGGAGCGGCGTGAGTTCCGGGCGTTCGTGCATCGCCTGCTCGACGGGTTGTACGGGCCGTCGACCCCTTGACGCGTCGCCGCCGCCCGACGATTATCCATCAGACGTTGGATTAAGTGGGGGCGGCGATGGGCGTACCACCTCAGGTGGCGGTGATCGGCGCTGGCGCGGCCGGGCTCGCCGCCGTCAAGGCACTGCGCGACGCCGCGGTGCCGGCGATCGGCTTCGAGGCCGGCGACCAGGTCGGCGGCCTCTGGGTGTACGGGGCGCCCGACTCGCCCGCGTACCGCACGCTGCATCTGAACACCAGCCGGGGGCGCACCCAGTTCGCCGACCACCCGATGCCCACCGACTGGCCCGACTACCCCGACCACCGCCGGGTCGCCGGCTACCTCGCCGACTACGCCGACCGCTTCGGGCTGAGCGAGGACATCCGGCTGCGGCACACCGTCGAGCGGGTCATCCAGGACCCGACCGGCACCTGGACGGTCGCCGCCAGCGGACCGGACGGGCCGGTCACCGTCACCGTCGACGCCGTGGTCGTCGCCAACGGGCACAACCGGGTGCCCCGGCTGCCCGACCCGCCGTACCCCGGCAGGTGCACCGCCGAGCAGCTCCACAGCCACGACTACCGGGGCCCGGAGCAACTCGCCGGCAGGAGGGTCCTGGTCGTCGGCGGCGGCAACTCCGCGATGGACATCGCGGTGGACGCCTCGTACGCCGCCACCCGCACCCTGCTGTCGCTGCGCCGGGGCGTCTGGGTGGTGCCGAAGTACCTGCTGGGCCGCCCCTCGGACACCCTGAACGGGGCCCTGGCCCGCCGGCTGCCGTGGCGACTGCGCCAACGCATCAGCCAGGCGACGCTGAGCGCCGCCGTGGGCAGTCCCGCCCGATACGGGCTGCCCGCGCCGACGCACGGCTTCCTGCAGGATCACCCGACGCTCTCCGACGGGCTGCTGTCCCGGCTGACCCACGGTGACGTCGAGGCCCGACCCGGCGTCGCCGCCCTCGACGGCGACCGGGTCGAGTTCACCGACGGCCGCAGCGACCGCGTCGATCTGATCATCTGGTGCACCGGCTACCGGGTGGAGATCCCGTTCCTCGACCCGGCGCTGCTCGGCGGTGGCGCCGACACCCTGCCGCTGTACCGGCACGTGTTCCACACCGACGCCCCCGGCCTGAGCTTCGTCGGGCTGATGCAGTCCACCGGAAGCGCGTTCCCCCTGGTCGAGGCGCAGGCCAAGCTGATCGCCGCGCACCTCGCCGGCCGGTACGCGCTGCCGGACCCGGACCGACAGCGGGCCGCGTGCCGGGCCGAGTTGCGGGCCGCGACCGCCCGCTGGGGCCAGCGCCGCCCGGCGATGCGCGTGGACTTCGACGTCTACCTGGCCGACCTGGCCCGTGAGCTGAGCGCCGGAACCCGCCGTGCCCGTTCCGGCGCGACCGGTGCCGCTGCGGCCCGCGCAACCGGTGGCGGCGGTTCGGCCACCTCGGTCGGGGTGCAGCGGTGAGGGCTCGGACAGCCGGCGGGCTGGCTGGCCGTCGGGTGTTGCTGACCGGCGCGAGCGGAACCTTCGGCCGGCATCTCGGCGCGGCGTTCACCGACGCCGGCGCTCAGATGGTGGGGCTCGACCTGCACGCGCGTCCCGACGGCGACCTGCCGGTGCTCGGCTGCGACCTGACCGACCCGGACGCCGTGGCACCCGCGGTGCGAACCGCGGTCGACCGGCTCGGCGGACTGGACCTGCTGATCAACAACGCCGGGGTCGGTGGGCCCGCCCCCGCCGAGCTGCCACCCGACGAGGTGGTTCGCCGGCAACTGGAGGTCAACCTGCTCGCCGCCTGGCGGACCACCGCCGCGGCGCTGCCACCGCTGCTCACCGCACGAGGACGGGTGATCTTCGTGTCCAGTCGGATGGCGGTGCTGCCCCTCCCGCTCGCCGCCGCGTACGGAGTCAGCAAACGGGCGCTCGTCGCGTACGCCGACGCGCTGCGCCACGAGGTCGGCACCCACGTCGGGGTGAGCGTCGTCTACCCGAGCATGGTCGCCTCGCCCATCCACCACAGCACCGCCGAGGCCGGGCTGTCCCTGCGGGGAGTGTCCCGCCCCGAGCCGGTGGAAGGTGTGGTCGCGGCGATCCTGCGCGCCGCCACCGCCCGACGGGCGCCCCGTGACGTGGCGACCACGACGCGCGGCCGGCTGGAGATGGCCGTCGGCCGGCACGCGCCCGCGCTCGCCGACCGGCTGGTCCGTCGTACCCTCGCCGCCCGGCTCGCCGCCGGTGACCTGGACGCCGCGCCGCTGGCCGCCGGCATGGTCCGCCGCCACCGTGATGCCGGCTGACCGTCGGCTGCTCAAGGGTCGCCTAGTGGTCCACTTCCATGCGCTGTGTGCCGATCACCGACAGCAGCCTCAGCGCCTCGTCCGACGGTGAGCCGGGCACGGCGGTGTAGATCACGACCTGCTGGTCCTGGTCGCTGATGTCGAGGACGTCGCAGTTGACGGTGACGGGCCCGACCAGCGGGTGCTGGAAGGTCTTGCACAGGGTGCGCTCCGCGTCCACGTCGTGGGCGGCCCACAGCCGGCCGAAGTCCTCGCTTCCGGCGAGGAGGTCACGCACCAGCCTTCGCACCTCGGGATCGTCGGGGTAGCGGGCCGCGGTGGCGCGCAGGCGGCGGACCGCGGTGCGGGCGAACGCGTCCGCGTCCGACACTCCGTACAGGCGCCGCCCCTGCGGAAATGGCCCCAGGAAGACCTGACGCACAAGGTTGCGGTCGCGCCGCGGCAGCACGGAGAAGTCCTCCATCAGGGCAGCGGCTAGGTCGTTCCAGGCGAGCACCTCGTACGCCGCGGACGTCACGATCGCGGCGGCCTGCGGCAGCCGTTGTAGGAGGTCGAGCACGCTGCGCCGTACCTCGCGGGCGGGGCCGGGTGGTGGCCCCGGTGTGGCACCGGCAAGGTGGTGCAGGTGGGCGCGTTCGGCGTTCGACAGCCGCAGGGCGCGGACCACCCCGGCCAGCACCTCACGCGACGGGCGCGGGGCGCGGCCCTGCTCCAGACGGGTGTAGTACTCGGTCGAGATGAACGCGAGCTGCGCCACCTCCTCGCGGCGCAGCCCCGGGGTGCGGCGGCGCGGCCCGGCGGGCAGACCCACCTCGGCAGGGGTGATCCGCTCACGCCTGCTGCGCAGGAAGACAGCCAGCTCTCGTCGATCCACCAGCCCAGTGTCCACGAGATCCGCGGCACCGATCCAGGTACCGCCAGTGCCTGGATCGGCTCCCCGAACGGACCCAGGCTCACTGTCATGGACAACACCTCGAACACGTACCGGACGCCGCACGCCCCTGTGGGTCTGCTCGCCGACAAGGTCGCTTTCATCACCGGCGGCGGGCGCGGTATCGGTGCCGCCGCGGCACGGCTGTTCGCGTCCGAGGGCGCCCGGGTCGTGCTCGCGGCGCGGACCCAGGAGCAGTTGAGGGCGGTGACCGAGGAGGTCCGGGCAGCGGGCGGCACCGCCGATCACGTGGTGTGCGACCTGGCCGACGCCGTCAGCGTGCGCGCCGCCGTCGACCGTGCTGTGCAGCTACACGGCCGTCTGGACGTCGCCTTCAACAACGGTGCGACGTTCGTGCCGCCAGGCCCGATGGACCAGGTACGGGAGCCTGACTTCGACCATGTCTACGCGGTGAACCTCAAGGGCCCGTGGTTGGCCATGGTCGCCGAGGTCGGCGCGATGCGGGAGACCACCGGCGGGGGAGCCATCGTCAACAACTCAAGCGTCGGCAGTCTGATGGGCAACCCCGAGCTGCCCGCCTACGGTGCGATGAAGCGGGCCCTCAACAGCCTCACCGAGTCGGCCGCCATCACCTACGGCCCGGAAGGCATCCGGGTCAACGCGATCGCCCCCGGCCACACGCTGACGGAGATGATTCGCACCTGGGAGGCCCACTCGCCCGGTCTGGGCCAGCGACTCGTGGCGCGTACGCCGCTACGCCGCGCTGCCGATCCCACCGAAATCGCCCAGGCGGCTGCCTGGCTGCTCAGTGATCGGGCCTCCTTCGTCACCGGGGCGGTCCTGCGCGTCGACGGTGGTGCGCGGGCCTGAACGCCGGCTCAGGGGGTGGCGACCGCGGCGCGGCTGCGGTCGGCGGCGATCCGGACGGCCAGCGCGGCCAGGGCCGTGCCGGTGACCCACCGCTGCACCCGCAGCCACACCGGTCGGCGGGCGAAGAACCCGGCCAGCGCGCCGGCGGTGAACACGATGAGCGCGTTGACGCTCAACGCGACGGTGATCTGGGTCAGGCCCAGCAGCAGGCTCTGCGTCGCCACGTGTCCTCGCGTCGGGTCGATGAACTGCGGTAGCAGCGACACGTACAGGATGGCGATCTTCGGGTTGAGCAGGTTGGTGACCAGACCCATGGTGAACAGCCGCCGGGGCGGGTCCGGCGGCAGCGGCGCGGGGGTGAACGGCGAGTGGCCGCCCGGACGCAGCGTCCGCCAGGCCAGCCAGAGCAGGTAGCCGGCCCCGGCCAGCTTCACCACGGCGTACAGGGTCGGCACCAGCACGAAGACGGTGGCCAGGCCGGCGACCGCCGCCGCCAGGTACACCCCGAAACCGGCGGCCACCCCGAACAGTGAGATCAGCCCGGCGCGGCGGCCCTGCGCCACCGAGCGGGACACCAGGTAGACCATGTTCGGGCCGGGCGTGAGCACCAGCCCCAACGCCACAAGCGTGATGCCCAGCAGTGCCCCCGTGCTCACCATGACGATCCCCCCGTTCGGCAGCCCCGCACCGACCGTAGGCCGGGGTGACCGGGCCGGCCCAGGGCCACCTGACACATGGTGGCCCTGGATCCGGTCACCCGGGGCCGAAACCCCCACGGCCGGTCCCGCCGGGAATGGTCACCGCCGTGGGGACGCTGACCCGGTACGAAGCTCGTGTCGCCGGTCGGAGGCGGCGCGTTACGGTGGCCGGGGGAGGTGCCGCAGGGTGACCGAGGCGTGGGAAGCGGCAGTGGAGGCGCAGATCCGGGGAGCCGTGCAACGCGGCGAGTTCGACGACCTGCCCGGCATGGGCAAGCCGATCCCCGGCCGGGGAGCGCCGTACGACGAGTCGTGGTGGATCAAGAGCTTCCTGGAGCGTGAGGCACTGCCCAGCGACCTGCTGCTGCCCACCCCGTTGCAGTTGCGCCGACGCGTCGAGCAGGTCCCCGACGAGGTTCGCGACCTGCCCACCGAACAGGCTGTACGTGACTTCGTGGGGCAGTTGAACGCGCAGATCGTCGCGTGGCTGCGCAACCCCGAGGGGCCGCGCGTGGCGGTGCGTCCGGTGAACGCCGACGAGGTGGTACGCCGCTGGCGCGCCGAGCACACCGCGCCCAGCCTCCCGACCCCGACGACCGACCGGGTGACAGTCGTTGCGCCCCGCCAACCGCGTCGCGCCTGGTGGTTGCCGTGGCGCCGCCGGTCGCGCTGACCCGTCTGGTCGGCCGTGCCCGGCACCGGCAGACTGTGCGGATGGTGATCGACCTACGAGCGTCCGGCACCTCCTCGACGCCGGGCCTCGCCCTGCGCCCCTGGGCCGACGACGACCTGGACGCCCTGCTGGACGCGTACCGGGACCCGGTGTTGCGCCGGTGGACCCGGTTGCCGGTGACCAGCCCGGCCGAGGGCCGGCTGTGGCTCAAGCGGACGCGGCAGGACTGGGACGCCGGCCGGCGGTACAGCTTCGCGGTGGTCGAGGACGACGCGGACGAGCCCCGGCTGGTGGCGAACGTGGTGCTCAAGAAGGTGAGCGCGGACTGGCCCGCGCCCGAGGTGGGGTACTGGACGGCGGCGTGGGCGCGTGGCCGTGGCGTCGCCCCGCGGGCGGTCACCGCGCTCAGCCGGTGGGCGTTCGACCAGTTCCCCGCGCTGGAGCGCCTCGACCTGCTGCACCAGGTGGACAATGTGGCGTCCTGCCGGGTGGCGCAGAAGAGCGGTTACGTGTTCCAGGAGGTGCTGCCGGCCCGGCCGCCCTTCCCGCTGGACGGTCACCGGCACTCGCTGAGCGCCGGCTAGCGTCAGTCCACCGCCGCCCGCCACCGCCACGAGGTGCGTCGTGCCCGGCCGGGCAGGTCACCGCGGCCGGTCATCCACAGCAGGACCTCTGGCGCGACGCCGTCCGGGGCGTCCGGGAAGAGCCGCCGCAGCACCGCCGTGCTCAGCCGCCGCGGCGGCTGCCAGGGCACGCCGAGACCGACGGTGATGTCGTGGGTGTGCAGCAGGGTCTCGGCCACCCCCATCGCGGCGAAGCCGGCCGGGTCGCAGGGGCCGAAGTGCCAGGCACGCGTGTCCGGCGGGGCGGCGTCGACGGCGGCGGCGAGCAGCCCGGCGCAGGCCCGCGCCACGGTGAGGGTCTGCGCCGGGCTCGCGTCGGGGGAGACCCGCAGGTCGTACGGCAGGTAGCCGTCCTCGGGGCGGCCGGTGACCTGGCCGGCGTACCCCAGCAGGTCGTGCGCGACGTGCGCGGCGGTGGTCCAGCAGCTCCAGGTCAGCGGGCCGGCGGGCACGGACCAGTCGCGCTCGCGGTGCGGGTGCAACACCCTGGTCATCTCGTCGGCCGCCTGGAGCAGGTCGGCACCGGTCACTGCTGACATCCGACGACTCTCGCAGTGCTGGTCCCGGCGAAGCAACCACAATCCATCGTTGCCTCGAAAATTCCAATGGCATGCTCAGATCTTGCAGTCCGCTGTTGAATTTCCGTAGGCTGCCATGGTGATCGCAGAGCCCCTGGTCCACGCGAGACAGTTGACCAAGATCTATCCGCCGCGCGGGTCCACAGCGGAGTTCCGCGCGGTCGACGGCATCGACTTCGAGGTCCAGCGGGGGGAGTCCTTCGGGCTGCTCGGCCCCAACGGGGCCGGCAAGTCCACCACCATGCGGATGATCGCCGCGACGTCGCCGATCAGCGGCGGCAGCCTGCGCGTGCTCGGCATGGACCCGATGCGACAGGGGCCGGAGATCCGCGCCCGGTTGGGCGTCGTGACGCAGGACGACTACCTCGACAACGAGCTGACCGTCCGGGAGAACCTGCACATCTACGGGCGGTACTTCAGCCTGCCGCGGGCCGTCATCCGGGACCGCGCGACCAGACTGCTGGACTTCGCCCAACTCCAGGAGAAGGCCGGCGACCAGGTCGAGACGCTCTCCGGCGGTATGCGCCGACGGCTGACCATCGCCCGTTCCCTGATCAACGAACCCGACATCCTGCTCCTCGACGAACCCACCACCGGCCTCGACCCGCAAGCCCGGCACATCCTGTGGGACCGGCTCTTCCAGCTCAAACAGGAGGGCGTCACACTCATCCTCACCACCCACTACATGGACGAGGCCGAGCAGCTCTGCGACCGGCTCGTCGTCGTCGACCACGGCCGGATCGTCGCGCAGGGCTCCCCCCGGGACCTGATCGCCAGGTACGCCACCCGAGAGGTCCTGGAGCTACGGTTCCGCCTCGACGAACGGGACACCGTCGCGGAGAAGCTGCGGACCTCGGCCCTGGCCACCGGCGGCAACGACACCGACGGCCGCGTCGAGTCGCTTCCCGACCGGGTGCTCGTCTACACCGCCGACGGCGAGGCCGCCCTCGCCGCGGTGCACGCCATGTCGCTCACCCCGCTCACCGCCCTGGTCCGTCGCGCGACGTTGGAGGACGTGTTCCTCACGCTCACCGGCCGATCGCTCATCGAGTAGCAGGGGAGACCACGGTGCTGCACGCGTTCGGATACTGGCTCATGCGCTACCGGCGCACCTGGCGTGGCTCGATCGTCATCAACGTACTGAACCCGTTGCTGTTCCTCGTCGGTATCGGCGCCGGCCTGGGCGCCCTCGTCGACGACAACGCGCCGGCCCAGATCGCCGGTGTCTCCTACGCGGCGTTCTTCGCCCCGGGCATGCTGGCCGCCGCGGCGATGCAGAACGCGTTCCTGGAGGGGTCCGGGGGAGTCGCGCGGGCGGCGGGTTTCGGGGCCTACCGGAGCGCCACCCCGACGCCACTCGATCCGGAGCAACTCGCCGCCGGGCACCTGCTCTTCATCACGTTCCGGGTGCTCATCGCCAGCGGCGCCTTCGTCGCGGTGATGGCCGCGTTCGGGTTGGTCGGGGGTTGGTGGGCGCTCGGCGCCCTGCTCGGCGCGACACTGACCGGTGTCGCGTTCGCGGCGCCGGCCGCCGCGTGGGCGGTCGGGGTACGCAAGCTGCGCCACATCGACACGGTGTTCCGCTTCGTCATCATGCCGCTGTACATGTTCTCCGGCACGTTCTTCGCCGTCTCCCAGCTACCGGAGTGGATCCGCCCGGTGTCCTACCTGCTGCCGCTGTGGCACGGGGTGGAGCTGTGCCGCACCCTCAGCCTCGGCACGGCGACGATCACCGGCAGTTGCGTCCACATCGCCTACCTGCTGACGCTCGCGGTCGGCGGCTTCCTGGTCGCCCGGATCACCTACCGCCGACGGTTGCACCCGTGACGGCCCACCCAGCGAGCCCAGTGGAGGCAGCATGAGCACCGTCGCCGTTCCCGCCTGGACGAGACGCCGAGCTCTCGCGCTCGTCGAACGCAACTTCATGATCTACCGTCGGTCGGTCACGCCGCTGCTCAACGCGCTCGTCGAACCGATCCTGTACCTGCTGTCGATCGGCGTCGGCGTCGGGCTGCTCGTCGGCACCGTACCCGGGGTCGATGTCCCCTACGCCGCGTACGTGGCCCCGGCGATCCTGGCCACCACCGCGATGAACACCGCGTTCAACCAGACCAGCTTCGGCGTCTTCACCCGGATGAGGATCGAGAAGACCTACCAGGCGATCCTGCCGACACCGCTGTCCGTCACCGACATCGCCGTCGGCGAGGTCACCAGCGCGATGGTCAACGCGCTGCTGACGTCGATCGGATTCCTCGCCCTCATGGCGGTCGGCGGGCTGGTCACCTCGGCCTGGGTGCTGCTGGCCCTACCCGCGTCGGTGCTGATCGCGTACGCGTTCGCCGCGGGCGGGTTGGCCGTCACGACGTACCTGCGCGACTTCCCCGACTTCCAGTACATCCAGCTCTTCATGCTGCCGATGTACCTGTTCGCGACGACGTTCTACCCCCTGTCGGTCTACCCGGAGGCGGTGCGGCCGCTGATCCAGGCGCTGCCGCTCTACCACAGCATCGAGCTGGTTCGGGAACCGGCGCTGGGCCGGCTCGGCTGGGACCTGCTCATCCCAGTGGTCTACCTGCTCGCGTTCGGCTCGATCGCGATGGCCGTCGCCACCCGCCGAATGACCCGGGCGATGCTGCGCTGAGCGGGAGCGGCACGCTGGCGCCACCGACGACGGACAGTGACGGCACAGACGACGCGGGAACTTTGTCCCGGCGGATCCTCGGTCCTGGTGTTGCTAGGTGTCGGTGGATGCGGCGGACGTGTCGGGTATGCCGGAACGCGTGGGCGCACGGCGGATCAGCATGACGCTGTATGCCACGATCCAGACCAGCCAGAGAAGCCAGCCGGTGAGGCCGAGTAGGGCGAGGGGGTTGACGCTGCCGACGCCGTACGGACTGGTCGTCGCGGTGACGAAGAGCAGCGTCGCGGCGAGGAGGCCGGTGCCGGCGTGCCATCGGGCTATGGCGCCGGTGCGGATGCCGAACAGGGACAACCCGAGGAGTGCGGTCGCCAGGAAGACCTGGTTGAAGCCGAACAGGGCGGTGTGCAAGCCCCAGAGGCCGGCGACGCTGCCACTGTCGTGCGGGGCTACGGAGATCAGTGCGAGGCGGGTGGCCTCGACGCTGGTAAACACGACCGACTGCATGAGCACTCCGGCGAGACCGACAAGAGACCACGGGTCCGTCCGGGTCCGCTCGTCGCGGCGGAGGCAGACGCACACCCCGACGGCGAAGACCGTGGCCAGCAACCAGGCCATCGGCAGCAGGGCCGATGCCAGGCGCAGTGATCCGGATCCGGCGGCGAAGACCGTGGTGATCTCGTCGAGGGACGCGGCTTCGGACGGGGTGGGGAAGCCCGCCTCGGTCAGCAGCAGGTTCGCCGCGATGAGGATGACGACAAAACCCATGCCGGCGATGCCGGCAAGACGAGGGAAGCTCACGGAAGTCTCCTTCGATCGAGCATGACGCCGACGCGTGGACGAGCCGGTGGATGGCCGGCAGGGCGAGTGACGGTGATCGGTCAGTACGCGATGCCGATCGCCCGGTGGATCGTCGCGGGGTCGCCTACGGCGGCGAGCATGGCGTCGGCCACGTCGGCCCGCGAGATCGTGTAGCCGCGAACGACGTTGCCGCCGATGGTGGTGCGGTACCGGCCGGTCATCGGTTTGTTCACCAGCTTCGGCGGCCGTAGCACCGTCCATTGCGCCTGGCTGTTTGCCATCGCGTGCTCCATGGCACGCAGGTCCGCGTACAGGTCTCTGAGCAGGGCGCCGATGGCCGGCAGAACAACGCGGCGGTTGAGGAAACTGTCCTCCTCCGGTGTCGGGCCGACCGGAGCGGCGCTGACCGCGACGAGTCGGCGGACACCTTCGGCGTGCATCGCGCCCAGAATCGCGCGCGTGGCGGTGGAGGCGACCGGCCCGTCGTGGCGCCCGCGCGGGCCCACGCCGGACAGGACGGCGTCGCTGCCCCGTACCACGGGACCCAGTGCGTCGGCGTCGTCGAGCGTCGAGACCGTCGTGACCTCCAGTGACGGATGTCGCACGTCGAGGCGGACGGGGTCGCGGACGACCGCGGTCACGGTGAAGCCGCGGTCGAGTGCCTGGCGCACGACGTGGCTGCCGATGCCGCCGGTCGCACCGAAGACGGTCATCCTCATCCTCATCCTCCTCCAAATACGGATCGGCGGTAACTGTTACCGTAGCGGACAATAACGAGGACGTACAATGTCGAGGTGTTCGACGACTCCGAACCTGGCACGGACCGGCCGCTGGTCGGCCGGGCCAACTTCTTGCTGTCACAGCTCGGCTTCCACGTCGCGCAGACGTTCGCCGCACGGCTGGGGCCGCTGGGCATCGCGCCGAACCACTTCGGGCTGCTCATGCACTTGCAGCGAAGTGAAGGCAACACCCAGCAACAGCTCGCTGACGCGCTGGGCATCCACCGCAAGGTCATGGTCGGCCTGCTCGACGACCTCGAGCGGCGCGATCTGGTCGAACGTCGGCGGCATCCCAGCGACCGTCGTGCCCACGCCATCCACCTGACCGAAGCCGCGCGCCAGCTACTACCCCGCGCTCGCCGGGTCGCTGACCAGCACGAGGACGAGATCCTCACCCCGCTCGACGCCGGCGAACGCGCCCAGCTCGTCGCTGTCCTGCAACGGCTCGCCGAGCACACCGGGAACCCGGCCGGCGTCCACCCGGGCCTGCACCAGCCGGCCGCCCGTTCTCGCCACCCCGACGGCTCATCGGGTACCGCATAGCGACTCACTCTCGCAGCGGTACGGCAGCGCTCATGCCCGATGGGTTCGACCGCGCGGCTCGGTCTGGCGCTTCGGCCCTCGCCGACCGTTACCGTCGAGCGTCGGTCGGGTCGTCCTCGGCGAAGTCACGGATGGCCGCGCGGATGGCCGCGCCGTACGGGTCGTCCGGCAGGTACACCAGGTGTTCGCTGGCCCGAGCGAGGTGCTCGCGGGCCTGGGCGGGGTTGCCCAGACGTCGGTGGCAGTCGGCCAGGTTCAGGTACAGCGACGGCAGGAACGCCTGGACCCGGAGCGACGACAGGTAGCGCTTGGCGCGTTCGTCGGTCAGGTCGGACACGGCGGCCAGGGCACGCTCGTCCCAGCTCAGCTCCGCCTCGGTGGTGTCCTGGAGATCGGCGAGGTAATGGGCGAGGGTGCAGCGGTGGAAGGGGTCGCCGGTGGGGCCGATCTCGTCCCACAACGTGGTGAGGGCGTCGCGGGCAGCGCCCTTCTGCCCCGATCGGCCGAGCTGCACCGCCTCGCCGATGCGCGTCATTGTCGGGTCGGGTGCCGGATGGTCGTCCATGCCGCCGATGCTCGGGCCTCGACCCGGTCGAGGGTCAAATCTCCCGGTGGTGGCGGTGGTGCGCCACCGTCCCCTGTTGAGGGTCGTCGGGAGTCCTGTCGACGTGCCGGCCAGTGTCAGTCTGCGGCGCTGACGCCGGCCAGCGCCTCGACCAGAGGCAGGGGGTTGATGTAGTCGCGGTAGGACAGGATCTGACCGTTGCGGACCCGAATGACCGCGATCACCGTCTGCTCGAACGGCCTGCCCGTGGCGACGACGCTGCCACACGCCTCGTACTCCACGATGATGACCTCGGGGTCGGCGGTCTCGTGCAGCACCAGGTTGCGGTATTCGTCGAACGTGACGAGGGTGCCTGCTGTCTCCGTGAGATGACGGCGGATCTCCGCACGCCCCCGCAGTCGGCCGGGCACGCCTGCCGGTCGGTACGGCCACTCGATGTATCCGTCCGGCGCCATCAACTCCACGAACGTGTCGATGTCGACCTCGCGGCCGGCCCGCAGCACCTTCTCGACGACCGTGCGGGACGAGATTGTCATCGCGACCTCCAGGCGGCCAGCAGTGGTTCAACAAGCGTTGATTGAACGAGCGTAGAACGAATGAGTGGGCCGGTCAACAACCGTAGAATGACCAGGTGACCGAACCGAGCCCGCGGTTGACTCGAGCCCAACAACGCCGCCAGACCGAAGAGGGCATCCTGACGGCGGCCCGGCAGATGTTCGCCGAACTCGGCTATGAGCGCACCACGATCCGTGCCGTGGCCAGGGCGGCCGGGGTCGACGCCGGCCTGGTCATGCACTACTTCGACAGCAAGGACAACCTCTTCTCCCGCGCCGCCGACCTGCCGGCCGACGAGTTGCCCAGCGGCGGCGGTGAAGAGATCGTCGAAGTCCTGCTCGCCTCGCTCTCCGGCCGCCTGGACGGCGAACCGGTCGCCTCACTGGCGGTCCTGCGGTCCATGCTCACCAACACCGACGCCGCCGAGCGGTACCGAGCCGCCGCCGAGCCCCAGCTCAGCCAGATCACCACAGCTATTCCCACCGAGGACGCCGCACTGCGCGCCAGCCTGCTCAGCGCGATCGTCCACGGTGTGATCATCGAGCGTTACCTGCTTCGCCTCGGCCGACTCGCGGACGCCTCGCCCGACCAGATCATCGAACTGCTTCGTCCGTGCTTCCAGACGTTGGCCGCGGCCGAGATGCCGCCGTCGACGGTCCGGCCCGCCAGCGCGAGTTGAGCGGCGATCCGTCAGGTGGGCACCGCGCTGGCCGGCGGCCCAGCCGCCCGTACGAAGGACGGGGCCGGGCCGCCCAACCGTGAGCCGCTGAGACACCCCCGGTGAGCTTGTGCCTCTCAGGCCCGGGCGGCGATGGCCGTGAGCACCGAACGGGCGGACGTCGGACGGTGACCGAGGAGGGCCTCCAGTGTCGGGTCGGTGACGGCGAACTCGCCACGGCGGGCCGCGCGGTACATGCCGAGAGTGAAGTCGGCTGCTGCCGCGGGGACACCACTCGCGATGGTGGCGGCCCGCCACTCGTCGTCGTCCACGACGACGCGCCTGATGGTGCGGCCCGTGACGGCACTGAGGATGCCGGCCACCGCCTCGAGGTCGAGCATGTCCGGCGCGGTCAGCGGGGCCGTGACCCCGTCGAGAGCGCCGTCCTCGGCCAGGGCGATGGCGGCGGCCTCGGCGAGGTCGGCGTGTGCGGTCCAGGAGACCGGACCGTCCGCTGGCGCCGCGAGCACAGCGGTCTCCAGGGCCGCGCCGATGGCGAAGCTGAGCGTGCTCGCGTAGAAGCCGTTGCGCAGGGCGGTGAAGGGGACACCCAGCCCGGCCAGGTGCTCCTCGGTCTCGGCGTGCGTGAGCTGGGCGGGGAAGAGCGAGTCCCTGGCCGCCGCCTGGTGACTGGTGTACAGCACGCGCTTGGCCCCGGCGGCGTACGCGGCGTCGATGGCGGCGCGGTTCGCGGCGACCGCGCCGCTGCCGCGGATGGCGGCGGACACGACGAGGACCTTTTCGGCGCCCTCGAAGGCGTGTCGCAGCGTGGTCGGGTCGGTGAAGTCTCCGGCACGAACCCGTACACCGCGCGCGGCGAGACCCGCGGCCTTGGTCACGTCGCGCACGCTGACGCCCACGGTTTCGGCGGGCACCCGCTCGAGTAACCGATCGACGATCCGGGAGCCGAGTTGACCGGTGGCGCCGGTGATGACGAACATGATGACCACTCCCTGTTATCGGTGTTATCGCCGGAACGTTAGCAGCGATAGCATGAAGATAACAAGCCGCTGTTAGCATTGATTCATGGTTGCGGCGCAGGACACGTCATCCCGGGACGAGGTGCGGCTCGGCATCGTCGCGGCAGCCAGCCGGCTGCTGCGCGAGGAGGGCTCGAACGCGGTGACGACACGAGCGGTCGCCCAGGCAGCCGGTGTGCAGGCGCCCACCATCTACCGCCTCTTCGGTGACAAGAACGGCCTGATCGATGCCGTCGCCGAACACGTCATGGCCACCTACGTCGCCGCCAAATCCACAGTGGTGCACGCCGCCGCCGAGGGCGATCCGGTAGCGGACCTGCGGTTCGGATGGCGGGTGCACATCGAGTTCGGACTGGCGAATCCCGAGCTGTACGCGCTCCTCGCCGGCCGGGGGGCCGGCGGGCCGTCACCGGCGACGGCCGCGGGCATGGAGGTGCTGCGCACCCGCGTACGGCGACTCGCCGCGGCCGGCCTGTTGGCTGTCGACGAGCAGCGGGCACTCATGATGATCCACGCGGCCGGCAACGGCACAGTGCTCGCCCTCCTGGCGACGCCACCGCAGAAGCGCGACCCCGGTCTGGGTGACGCCATGTTCGACGCCGTGCTCAGCAGCATCCTCGCGAGCGCACCGGCGACACCCGACCCGACGGTGAACGCGGTGGCGGTCACCTTCGCCACTGTGGTGCCCGACCTTCCGGGGCTCACCGACGCCGAACGCGCGCTCATGACGGAGTGGCTCCACCGATCGCTGACCTCGCCGCACGGGAACGCGTGAGCACGTGGCGACAAAAGCACTGGACACGATGATGCCCGGCCGGTAATTTGCGGCTGACCGTGACACCACCCGAGGAGGTGAGACCCATGAACGCTGCATCGATGTGGGTGCTCCCCCTCCCGTCATGGCCGGGCGACTGACGTAGGTGTCGCCGGGAGCGCCTCGCCAACAAGGCACTCTCGAAGGGCAACACCTATGCGTTCTGCGCAATCCACAGCCGACCAGCCGTCGAACGACCGCCCCGATCGCCCGCCGCTCATCTTCGATGTGATCATCACCGGGTGCGGGCCGACCGGTGCCATGCTGGCCGCCGAACTACGGCTGCACGACGTGCGGGTACTCGTTCTGGAGAGGGAAACCGCGCCCGCCTCGTTCGTCCGCATCGTCGGTCTGCACATTCGCAGTCTCGAGCTGATGGCGATGCGCGGACTGCTGGATCGCATCCTTCCGCACGGAAGGCGGCGTCCGGCCGCCGGCTTCTTCGCCGCCATCGCCAAACCCGTGCCCAAGGGCCTGGATTCCGCGTACGCCTACCTGCTGGGCATCCCGCAGCCGGTCATCGTCGACCTGCTCGAAGACCATGCCATCAAACTGGGCGCGCAGGTCCGGCGCGGCTGCGCGGTCGCCGGCATCGAGCAGGACGACGACGGCGTGACCGTCGAGCTGGCCGACGGGGAGCGGCTGCGATCGCGCTATCTCGTCGGCTGTGACGGCGGGCGCAGCACGGTACGTAAACTGCTCGGCGTCGGCTTCCCCGGCGAGCCCACCCGCAGCGAAACGCTGATGGGCGAGATGGAAGTGGGCGCGCCGCCGGAGGAGATCGCCGCCAAGGTGGCCGAGTTCCGCGAAACCCATCACCCTTTCTGGCTCCGGCCCTTCGGCAGCGGTGTCTACAGCGTGGTGGTCCCCGCCGCGGGAGTCACCGACCGCGAGGTGCCGCCCACCCTCGAGGATTTCCAACAACAGTTGCGCGTCGTCGCGGGAACCGATTTCGGTGTCCACTCGCCGCGCTGGTTGTCCCGGTTCGGGGATGCCACCCGGCTGGCCGACCGTTACCGGGTCGGTCGGGTGCTCCTGGCCGGCGATGCCGCACACATCCACCCGCCCATCGGGGGGCAGGGCCTCAACCTGGGCGTTCAGGACGCGGTCAACCTCGGCTGGAAACTGGCCGCACAGGTCCGTGGCTGGGCGCCGGAGACTCTGCTGGACACGTACCAGGCCGAACGTCATCCGGTCGCCGAGGACGTACTGGACAACACCCGCGCCCAGACGGAACTGCTGTCCACCGAACCGGGCCCGCGGGCCGTACGCAGGCTGCTCACCGAACTGATGGACTTCGACGAGGTGAACCGCCACCTGATCGAGAAGATCACCGCGGTCGGCATCCGCTACGACTTCGGCCCCGGTCCCGACCTGCTCGGCCGCCGCCTGCGCGACATCGCCGTGAAAGAGGGCAACCTCTACGGTCTGCTGCATCGCGGCCGGGGCCTGCTGCTGGACCGCACCGAACGCCTGACCGTCGGCGGCTGGTCAGACCGGGTCGATCACCTGGCCGATCCCAGCGCGGAGCTGGATGCGCCGTGCGCCCTGCTGCGCCCCGACGGCCACGTCGCCTGGGTCGGCGACGATCAGCAGGAGCTGGACGAGCACCTCGCTCGCTGGTTCGGCGAGCCCGCCCACTGATCCCACCGGAGGTGGACCGGTAGTCCGGGCGGTCGGTGACGGAAGCGGTTGAGGCCGACCGGTGACCGCAGGGGACAGCGGTCACGGGTTACCGCCGGCCTGGTCGAGCGCGGATACCGCGCTCGACCGGGCCGGGGCCAATTCGTCAGCGGTTGCCGGTCGGTGATTGACGCGTTCGCCGAGCGCCCGCTGTGGCAGGCACCCTGAAGGTCAATGGTCGACGACGCGGCCGAGGAAGCGTTCACCAACCTCGGTGATGTCCTCGGCGGTCCATTCGAGGGCGGGTGCGGCGACGGTGACCTCGGTCATCGCCATGCCCGGCACTGCGGTTTCCTGCCATCCGGCGACAAACCACACCTTGTCCTCCTCGGCGAGTGCCAGCGCGGCGTCGTTGAGCGCCTGCGCCGAATGGGGCAGCCAGAGGCGGAATCGATGGGTGTGCGGAGGTTCTGGATACACCCGCGCGCCGGGAAGCGCGGTGAGTGCAGCGGCGACTGTTCGCGCGTGCCGCACATACTCGGGGATGCGTGGTAGCTCCCTGTCGAGGCCGGCGAGTGCGGTCAGAGCGGCTGGCCACTGCTGGAACACCTCGCCGCCGTAGCGGTGCCGCCAGATACGGGCGTAGGAGGCGAGCTGCGTGGTGCCCGCGAGCGCCGCCCCGCTGATACCGCCGATCGTCTTGTAGAACGAGACGTAGGTGCTGTCGGCGAGGTCGGCGATCTCGCTGAGGGTGTGTGCCAGGTGTGGGGTGGATTCCCAGATCCGGGCGCCGTCGAAATGTACGCGGGCGCCGATGGCGCGCGCCGCGGCGGATGCGGCGGTGAGCTCGTCCCAGGAGGGGAGGACGAAGCCGGCGTCGCGCAGCGGGAGTTCGATGACGACGGTGCTCACCGGTTCGGCGAGGGCGGTGATCTCCTCGGCGGTGGGGTTGCGGGGCGCGGTGGTCGGCCAGGTGCTGCGCAGGCCGCTCAGGTGGGCGTAGGCGTGCCGTTCGTCCACCTCCAGGTGGCCGAGCGGGTGGAGAGCGACAGTCGGGTGCCCGGTGCGGTCAGCGCCGTGGCGCAGCGCGACCTGCTGGGCCATCGTGCCGGTGGGGAAGAAGACGGCGGCCTCGGTTCCCAGTAGGTCTGCCACGCGTTCTTCCAGCTTGTGCACCGGACCGTCGCCGTAGAAGTCGGGCTGACCGTCCAGGTCACCGCCTGCGTCCATGGCCGCGAGCCGCTCCCTCATCGTCGTGGGCAGGATGCCGGAAAGGATCTGGTCGCAGGCACGCAGCGCGGCAAGCCGACGCTGCCTGGTGTTGTGGGACATCGGCGGATCGTCGCAGGTCACCACAACAGGGGCCAATCGGTTTTCCGGCGGCAGGCGATCAGCGTCGCGCAGTCACGTTTCCACCGGGCGGTCGCTACGACGACCGCATCCGCGTGACAGAGGCCGTCGGCGACCAGCTCCCGGTCTTCAGCGAACGAGCTGCCCCAGTCGGAGTCGGCCGGGCTGGACGACATCGGCGTAGGTCCCGAAGCAGGCTGCCCGCCCGAGCTCGGCCACCGGGATGCGGTGGTGCCGGGCCAGGGCGCTCAGCACCGAGAGGTCGGCCGGCAGTTCGGCCTGGGCGAGTCCGGGGACGATGCACCTCGGAGTGGGCAGGACCACCCGGAGCACGACATCACCCAGGCGTAGTTCCTGCCCCGGTTCGGGGTCACGCGGTGCGTCGATGACCAGGTTCGGGCGAAACCGCGCCGCGGCCACGCTGACACCTCCCATGCGCTCTCCCAGCAGAGACAGCGCACCGGTGGTCACGATGTGAACGGCGCCGAAGTCGACGAACCGGCCGACCCGCGCCGCGCCGGCGATCGCCGTGACGGTTTCCTGACCGGGCCGGGCATCGCCCATCCAATCCGGCACCATGCCGACGTCATCAGGCAACGTCCGGTGCAGTCTCGCGTCGGGCGGCAGTTCGCGGCTCAGCCGCACCGGGCGGCCCAGGTGGTTGCTGAGTGCGGCATCTGCCGCGGCGCTTCCGGCCGGCACCGATGTGCCGTCGACATGCAGCGTCAGCATCGTCTCCGGGCCGTCATCCCGCCCGCTCGTACCGACATCGAGCAGGCGACCCCACCGTCGTGGGTTCTTGGCGCTGCCGACCGTCCCGTCGACGCGGTCGATGCAGGCCCACGTCCGGTCGCCGCGCAGACCGGTCTGCTCGACGTCGGCGGCGGTGAGAACCTCACCCCGGGCGCTCTTGAGCGGGTAACGCCGGAGTGCGACAACCGTCTGCATGACGGTCATGGTGCCTCACTTGCCGACCAGACCGCGTTCCTGTCCGCGTTCCGGCCCTTCCCATCAACCGGCGGCTCGGTTTCAAGGATTACTGGTTTGCCAGTAACAGTAATTCGATAAATCGACCCTACAAAAGGGACGAAAGGTGCGTGCACCATAATGACAGTTCTTGGGCGTAAGGAATCAAGATGGTGTGTCGGCCCGCGTGGCGGCTATTCGGTGCCCCGGGCACGCCGCGCCACGGAACTAGGCTGGTCCTCATGGAGCGAACGACCCTGGTGGCCTTCTACGGGGACAAGCCGAGGGCGCTGGAGTCAACGATCCGGGGCGTCCAGGAGCGGACCGCGTCGCTCCTACCCGGTTTCGTCGCCCGCCCGATGCCGGAGGTCCATGCCACAGTCATCGGCTTGGAGACCCCGACCCGCGTGGTCGGGCTCGACGAGATGCGGCGCTTCCTCGACCATGTCGGCACCTCGCTCGACCGAGCCGACGTGGTGGCGCAGTTCGGTGGCTTCCTCGACCGGGACCAACCGCTGCGCAGCCGGGGGCGTCGACCGTACGAACGGTCCTTCGTGGTCAGCGGCGAGAACGTGGTGTTGATCGGTTGGCCGGTACGCCCGAACGATGGCGTACCGATCCCGGTGCTGGACGACCTGCGGCGCTCCTACCAGAGGTTCGGCTTCCGCCACCGCTACCACACGACGTCAGCCGACACCGATCCGGACTGCTATCTCGTGATTGGTCGCCTGCCGGCCGGCGACGATCGACCACCGGCCGATACCGCGCTCCTGGCAGCCGCCGAAGACGAGATCCGCCGGTTTCTGGCCGCCTCGCCCGGCACCCTGGTGCCCCTGCGTTCGCAGGACATCAGCCTGGTGCGCTACGAGGAGGCCACCTTGGTCGAGGCCACCTCACACGCGTATCCGATCGGCGACATCGACGCCGACCGGATACGCGCGCTCCTCGCCTGATCAACCCCCGAGGCCCGTTTCTCAGAGCATCTGGACGACGGACGCCACAACGGCGAGAACCGTGAGGATGACGCAGAAACGCAGGACTGTTCCCCAATCCTTCATGGCTTCACGGATGACGCCGGCCAACTCTCGCGCAATCTCGACCATGGTCGGTCCCTTCTTTTAGGTCCTGACTTATCGTCCGTCGGACCGGGATGACCTCGTAAGGCCGAACCTGGGCGCTAACGGGAGGTTCACCCCTCTTCGACAAAGTGCGGGTGAGCTGCTGATATGTCGTCAGTGGAGGATCAGCCTCCTATTGCTGCGACGTAACGGGTGGCTTACATTCGGTTGATGGTCGACACCAGCGGAGCGGGCAACCGACGTCCTCGCGGCCGAGACGCCCGGGGGCAGTTGAACACCGCGTTCCGAGCGGCGATCGCGGAGGATTGGAAGCGCCTCAATCATGGTCAGGAAAAGAGACGGCCGGGCCGCTTCGTTCCCTACGACGGTGGCTGGCTCACCTGGAGCCAACTGGCCGAGCTGATCAGCCAGGAGTTGACGGTCATCGACCCCGAGAACCTCTGGGACGGCACGGCGATCGACGAGCTTCTGCACCGCGACAACAGGCGTCTTCCCCAGGACACCATCGAGCGTCAGAACCTGCTGGAGGGTGTGCAACGCGTCCTCAATCGGTGTTTCGACACGGCCGCGCCGTCACGCCGGCGGGCTGTTCTCGGGCAACCGCACGACTACGTCGCCGAATTTCTGGGCGGCCCACCGCTGCCGCCGCGATATCGGGACTTCGACTTCGATCCCGCCTCGGTCGGATTCTTCCGGATCAGCAACTGGAACAAGGCGCACTTCCTCGACCGCGCTCGGGCGAGGGATGTGCAGACATTCCACCACACCGGCAGCGGCCAGGACTGGGTCGATCAGGCTCTCCTCGACCGTTACCTGGACGAAGAAAGCGCCGATAACCGGGGAAGCTCCTGCACCAGCCTGGTGGGCTACGAGGAGGACACCCGCGAGGCGCAGAGCCAGAACTTCGTGTTGAAGGTCGCGTACAGCGAGTATTACCAGCACGTCGCGATCCGGCGTCTGTTGCGCGACCACCCGGCTGCCTATGACCTGGTTTCCACACGCATCCGCCGTGAGGGACTGCGGCAGATGATCAGCCGGTCCCCGCGCTCCAACATCGCGATGAACGTGACCATCACCGCGCGCAGCGGCCGCGTGCTGCTCATCCGGAGGCCGGACGGCGCCCGGGTCTGGCCGGGCTTCTTTCAGGTCGGTCCGCACGAGACGATGAACTGGCCCAGCGCTGGCGGCCCCCAGGAGACCTGTTTCGACCTGGGTGTGCGTGCGCTGTGGGAGGAGGCTGGCCTTGGCCCGGACGACTACGAGGGCCTGGTGATCTCCTGGTTCGGGTTCTACGCGGTGGAGGCGTCCGGTTACTTCTTCGCGCACGTGCGAAGCAGACTGGGCGAGAGCGAGATAACCGAGCGGATCCGTCGGGCCGAGAGCGCGTTCGAGACCGAAGACGTGGAGTGGGTGGACGTGAACCGGTCGTTCATCCAGGACGTCCTACGCGGCTGGGCGGCCGGTCCCTGGCGGCCGCGGGAAACAGCGGGCGGTCATTTCTTCCTGCCGCATTCCACCGTCTCGCTGCTGGAGCTCTACCGCGTCCGCCGGGAGCGGATGTTCGAGGTGGCAGAGCATCCCTGAACGGGCCGTGACGGCGTCGTGCTCACTCAGCCCGCCTGCCGCCCGTAGGCGGCCCGTGCCGCGGCGACCTCCGCGGCCTGGCGCGCGCGCCACCTCTTCTGGGCCTCGTTGTTGCACACTCGACAGACCGGGCGATATCGACCGTTGGTGGGGTCGACCTCCCGCTCGTGCCCGTTTCGGCAGCGCGGTTGCTGGGCGCGGTTGCGGCAGTTGTCGGCCGAGGTCACCTGCCGCAGATGGGTGGGCTCGATGCAGTCCGGCACGCCACAGAGGTGGTGCACGTCCAACCCCGGGTCGTACCCGCCCACGAAGACCACGTAGGCCGCGACGTGCGCCCACGCCCTCCCGGCGACCTTCTGGTAGACACCCCGCTTGTCACCGTAGCCGCGCACGATCAGGCAGCCGTCGTCGCGACGAACCGAACGCTCGACGAGGTACGCGCGCAGGGTCTCCTCAGTGAAATGTCGGGACAAGCCCTTCAGCCGCGAGAGCATCTCACCGGTCGAGGATGTGACGGGCGCCCTGTCGGAGCAGGGCCGCGGCGACGGACGTCCCGAGGGTGATCGGGTCCTCGGCCCACTCGTGCACGTCGAGCACGGTCTTGCCGTCGAGGCTGATCACCCGCGCCCGCAGGCCGAGGCGTCCGTCCGGCTCGGTGCGGGCGAGTGCGGCGATGGGGGAGTGGCAGCTCCCCTGCAGGATGTGCAGCATGGTCCGTTCGGCAGTGGTCTCCTGCTGGGCGCGCGGGTCGCCGAGGCTGGCGGCCAGGTCACGGGCGCGGGTGTCGTCCTGTCGGCATTGCAGGACCAGGGTGCCGGAGCCGACGGCGGGGACCATCGTGTCGACGTCGATCGGGTGGGTGATCCGGTCGGTCTGGCCGATCCGTTGCAGCCCGGACACCGCGAGCAGCAGCGCGTCGTACGTGTCGCCGGCGTCGAGCTTCGCCAGCCGGCTGTTCGCGTTGCCACGGATGGGCACCGGCGTCAGGTGTGGCCAGTGCAGGGCCAACTGCGCCACGCGTCGCACCGCGGAGGTGCCGACCCGGGTGCCGGCCGGCAGTTGTTCGATCCGCTGGCCGCTCGGGTGCACGAGGCAGTCCCGGACGTCGTCGCGGGCCAGGTAGGCGGCCATCACGGTCCCGGCTGGCGCCGGCCGGTCCCCGGGGATGTCCTTGACGCAGTGCACGACCAGGTCGACGTGCCCGGCGAGCAGGGCGGCGTCGACCTCCTTGGTGAACGCGCCCTTGCCGCCCAGCGCGGCCAGGTCGCCGTGCCATCGGTCCCCGCTTGTGGACATCGACAGGACGTCCACTGTGACGTCGGGGTGCCGTTCGGCGAGCATCGCGCGGACCCGGTCGACCTGGGCCAACGCCATCGGGGAGTTGCGGGTGCCGATGCGCAGCAGGCGGGAGTCCGGCATACCGGCGAGACTAGTCCACCGCCTCCGCCCCCACGCGGCGTGGCGGTACCGGTCCACCCGGTGGTCGCCACGGTTGCGTGGAAAAGATCGCGTCCTGGTGGGCAGGTGGCGGGAACTGCGCGATCCTGGTCACTGTGATCACGCAACGGCTTCGAGTGGCCGCGTACGCGGTGTGTCTGCGCGACGAGAGTCTGCTGCTGGCCCGGTGGGTCTCACCCGACGGGGCTCGGCGGCACTGGACGCTGCCCGGCGGAGGGGTCGAGCACACCGAGGACCCGTTCGACGCCGTCGTGCGCGAGGTCGCGGAGGAGACGGGGTACGCGGCACAGGTCGAGCGGTTGCTCGGGGTGAACTCGCGGACGAGGAACGTGGAGCGGGTCGACGACGACGTCGTGGAGCTGCACATGCTCGCGGTGTTCTACCGGGCCCGGGTCGTGGGCGGTGAGCTTCGAGCCGAGACGGGTGGCACGACCGACCTGGCGCGGTGGGTTCCGATGGCGCAGGTCGCGACCCTGGAGCGGTCCGTGGTCGTGGACATCGGTCTGGAGCTGCATCGCAGCGCGCCACCTACCGGGCACGTGGCGCCGATCCGTACGACCGGTCTTCTGCGGCACTGACTGACCGTCCAGGTCTCGTCAGGTGTACGGGCTGCGCGATGGGACGTCCCGAAGCCACGCCGGACGCGTCCCCCAGGAGGCCGATGGGGTGCTGCCCCATTCACACGCCGGTCCCACGTGTGGGTCGATGTCCAGCGGCGAGGTGTCCGGATCGGTCGCGAACAGTGTCAGGTCCTCGGCGTAGCGGACCAGTAGCTGCGTCCAGGATGGAGCCAGTACGTCCCACGAGGCGCACTCGACATCCACCCGTACCACCTGTCCGGGCGTTCCGCCCGGTGCCGGATCACCGTCGAGCAGCCACAGCACGTCGCCGTTCATGTGGCCCACGACCACGGCGCCCGGCGAGCCGACGATCGGCCGCACCGGCCCGTTCAGGCCGAGCGTTCCCCTGTCGACCAGGTAGGCCCAGACCTGAGGGTCGTCCCAGTCCGGCTCGGGACCGTAGTTGTCGCGCCACATCCGGGTCATCTCGATGATCTGGTCGGTGTCGCAGAGGATGTCCAGCGGCACCGGGGTGGGCTCACCAGACGGCAGTGTCGCACCGGGGTCGGTCCCGTTGTGGATGCGGAGACTGGCGCGGAAATCCGGCGGCAGTGCCAGGGCCAGGGCGGCTTCCACCGCATCGATCGCGGGTGCCGGGGCTGGCGCGTTGAGCTGCCCGAGGGACGACGGCAGGACGCGACCGAGGGCCGCCTCGATCCGCGCCCACGACTCGGCAACACGCCTGTCAACCTCAGCCCCGGTGTCAGTCACGACGCGAACTCTAGACACCGTCAGCTCGTCTTCGCGGCCCCGAGTGAGGTGCTGGCGCTGGCGTTCCCGACGGTCAGGATGGTTGGACGTCGTCGAAGAGGGCGAGGGCTTCGGCGGGGTCCGGGCTCACGAGCCGTTCCAGACCGGCCGTGGTGATCTTCGCCCACCCGCTGGCCCGTGCCCACATCCGTTCCTCGAAGGCGCGAACGGCCTCGTCCAGATCGTGCGGGGCGGCGGCGATGGACTCCGCGAGCTCGGCACCGTCCAGCATCGCGAGGTTCGCGCCTGCCCCCAACGGTGGCATCAGGTGGGCGGCGTCGCCCAGGAGCGTCACCCCGCGGACGTGCGGCCACGTGTGGGACTCGGGCAGGACGTAGAAGGGGCGGTGGACGAAGGCGGTGCCGTGGCCGAGCAGGTCGAGGACGGGAGCGGCCCAACCGTCGAACAGCGCCAGCAGGCTCGACCGGGTGGCCTCGACGTCGGTCAGGTCCAGGTCCGCGTGCCAGTCCAGCGGTGCGCGGAACTTGGTGTACACCTTGACGTGACCGCCGCTGTTGCGCTGGGCGACGAGTGACCGGTTCACGCCGTACACGGCCACCGAACCGTCGCCGACCAACCGGGCGAGGCCAGGGTGGCGGGTGTCGATGTCGTCGAGGGACGTCTCGACCGAGGTGACGCCGGTGTACTGCGGCGTCACCGGCGAGACCGCTGGGCGGACCCGGGACCAGGCGCCGTCCGCGCCCACCACGAGATCGAACGTCTCCTGTCGCCCGTCCGCGAAACGAACACGTACGCCGTCCTCGGTCCCCGGCACCACCTGCGTCACCTCTCGCCCCCACCGCACGTCGAGGGAGCCGAGCAGCAGGTCACGCAGGTGCCCGCGGTCGATCTCCGGATTGGCCCGCTCGTCCGGAGAGGGTCGCCAGTCGCGCAGGACGGTCCCGGCAGGGTCCAGGATGCGCATGGCCTGCCCCTCGGGACGAGACAGCGCCTGGAACTCTGCCCGCAGCCCCGCCTTGTCCAGTGCGAGCTGGCCCAGCCCTTCGTGCAGGTCCAGTGTGCCGCCGGGGGGACGGGAGTCGGGCGCGGGATCGCGTTCGAGCACGACGACGGGGTAACCGTGGCGGTGCAGGACCTGCGCAAAGGTGAGGCCCCCGGGGCCGCCCCCGACCACAGCGATACGGTGTCTCATAGCGATACACCGTATCGCTCCCTTACAATGCATCGCAACAGCAGGGAGTGACCATGACGGTGTGGGACCGGCCGGAGCCGCCGAATCCCCCGGTGCCGCTCGACCGGGAGCAGATCATCGCCGCCGCCATCGCGCTCGCCGACGAGGGCGGGCTGGCGGCGGTGTCGGTGCGCAAGGTCGCCGCCCGGCTGAACGCCGGCCCGATGCGGCTGTACGGATACATCGCCACGAAGGACGAGCTGTTCGACCTCATGGTGGACGCGGTGCAGGCCGAGATTCTCCCCGAGGAGCAGCCCGGTGACTGGCGGAAGGCGCTGCACGTCCTCGCCCACCGCACCAGGCAGGCCGCTCTGCGCCACGTTTGGCTCGCCGACCTGCTCGGCGGCCGCCCGAGCCTGGGCCCGAACGGCCTCGCCGTGGCCGAGGCCACGCTGACCGCCCTCGACGGCCTGGCCGACATCGACACCGTCATGCGCGCCGTGGAGACTGTCAGCGCCTACGTCACCGGCGCGATCAGGCGCGAGATCGCGAACCTGCGGGCCGAGCGCGCCACGGGCCTGTCCAAGCGCGACTGGCAGCGCGCCCACGGTCCGCATCTGACGAGGATGTTGGACACGGGCCGCTTCCCGGCGCTGACCAAGGCCGTGTACGACGGCACAGAAGTGGACGCCGAGACATCCTTCGCGACCGGCCTGGACTGGGTCCTCGACGCCGTGGCCGCCCAACTCACCCGACCGCCGGCGTAACGCTCGACGGCAGGCAGCGCCCCAGCGGGCTGACCGGCCCGCACGCCGGCGTGGTGCTCGACCGCCACCGTGGCGTGCGGGCCGGTGGGCACGTCAGCCCTGGCGGTTGAGCCACTCCCGGTAGCTGGTGGGCGCGATGACGGCGTCGTCGGCGGCGATGAGAACCGCACCGGGTACGGCGGCGAACATGCCGGCGCTGTCGTCGGTGGTGACGGAGCGCTTGTCACCGCGCGCGGCGAGCGTAATCCGTCCCAGCTCGTCGAGGGCGAAGACGTCGGGGCCGGCCGGCATCCAGACCTGGCTGACCGCCGGAGCCGGCTGAGTACGGTCAGCCGGTGTGGCGTACCTCGGTGTCCCAGATCTGCGCCCACGGACGCCGCAGCCCCCGGCACACGTGGATCGGGCCGCCGTTCTCGTCGTTGTCCACCTCGACCCGCTGGTCCACCCGCCCCGCGAGCGTGCACTCGTCGAACCAGGTATCGAGCTGGTCGGGGCGCTCCCAGCCGACCGCGATGACCACGTCCGCGTCGGCGGGCGGCTGGCCGAAGTCGACCATGCTGTTGTGCCCGGAGTACGCCCTTGGCAGCGCACGGGCCGGACCGTAGCGGGCCAGCGCGCCGGCCTCGCCGTAGTTGCCGGTCAGGATGACCGCCCGGGAGCGCTCCTCGGGCGGCAGCCCACGATGGACGGCGGCGACCGAGTCGGCGAACGCCGGCCAGCCGATCGTCTCGCCGGCGTCGTAGTTGACGTCGACCACGAACCCGGGCAACCGCTCGGCCGGCAGCACCGGCAGCAGCAGCACGATGTTGGGCAGCAGGAACGGCACCACGCCCAGCGCGAGCAGCCCCCGGCGCAGCCGGACCGACCCGCGCGACGCCCACCCGACGGTCACCACCGCGCCGGCGGCGGTCAGCACCAGCAGCAGCGGCGCGTCGTAGTAGCCCTTGCCACCGGCGATCAGCACGATGCCGAACACCACCAGCCAGGCCCAACCCACCGCCCGGTAGGCCCGCCACGCCGGTCGGCGCAGCAGCGCGACGAGGCCGGCGATCCAGATCGGTACGGCGTACGGGCTGATGATGACGAACTGGAGGGTCAACGCGTCGAGGCGGCCACTGTAGGAACTGTCGCCGTCGGCGATGGAGGCCGCCACGCCGAGTTGCGGAAAGCCGTGCGCCGCCTGCCAGATCAGGTTCGGTGCGGCCAGCAGCAGGGCGATCCCGGCGGCGACGAGCACCAGGCGGTCGCGGAGCAGCCGACGTGGCCCGGCGATGAGCACGCCGGCGATCAGGCCCACGGCCAGCAGCGCGGGCAGCAGCTTGCTGAGCATGCCCACGCCGAGCGCCAGCCCGATGCCCAGGGCCCAGCGGCTGTCGCCGGTGCGCAGCAATCGCACCGCGCACCACGCCGCCGCCAGCCAGACCAGCAGGTCGACGGTGGTGGTGCTGAGCAGGTGCCCGCTGGCGAGCACGATGCCGGACAGCGCGGCCAGCACCGCCGCGCAGGTCTGCGCACCGCGACCGGCGCCCAACTCGCGGGCGATGGCGGCGACCAGCAGCACCGCGCCGCCGGCCAGCAGCGCCGACGGGGTCCGCAGAATCACCAGGTTGCCCGGCGCGACAGTGTCCAGCAGCCGGGCCAGCGCCGGGACCAGCGGGCCCTGGTCGACGTAACCCCAGTCGAGGTGTCGGCCGGCGAGCAGGAAGTACAACTCGTCGCGGTGGTAGCCGTAGCGGCCGGCGAGCAGCAGCAGGACCACGCTCGTCGTCAGGGCCACCAGCCACGGGCCCCGGGTGGGCGCACCTGGCTCCGGCGCTCCCGGCGGTGACGTCGCGGCCGGCCGCTGAGGTCGGTCAATGTCGGTCACGGGCTCGCTCACCCGCTCATGATGACCGGCGGGGTCGCCGCACGGGTGCCCGTACCGGCGTGCGGGACTGTCCCGTATGCGGGTGGTCGGGACGAGTGCGAAGATCGGCTTTGTCACTTGGACCGAAAGGACGATATGCGCTATCGCACTCTGGGCGGTTCCGGCACTGTGGTGTCGACCCTGTGTCTGGGCACGATGACGTTCGGGGCGGAGACCGACGAGGCCGGCAGCTTCGCCCAACTGGACCGGTTCGTCGAGGCCGGTGGCACCTTCATCGACACCGCCGACGTCTACTCCGCCGGTGTCTCGGAGGACATCGTGGGGCGCTGGCTGCGGACCCGGCCCGACCTGCGCGACCGACTGGTGATCGCCACCAAGGGGCGGTTCCCGATGGGTCCGGGCGCGAACGACGCCGGCCTGTCCCGCGTGCACCTCACCCGCGCCCTGGACGCCAGCCTGCGCCGGCTCGGCGTCGAGGCCGTCGACCTGTACCAGGCGCACGCCTGGGACCCGCTCACCCCGCTGCCGGAGACGCTGCGGTTCTTCGACGACGCGGTGCGCGCGGGCAAGATCCGCTACGCGGGGGTCAGCAACTTCACCGGTTGGCAGTTGCAGAAGGCGGCCCTGCTCACCCAGCACCTCAACCTCACACCGATCGTGACCCTGCAACCGCAGTACAACCTGCTGGCCCGGGAGATCGAGTTCGAGTTGGTGCCGGTCTGCGAGAACGAGGGCATCGGCATCCTGCCGTGGTCGCCACTGGGTGGGGGTTGGCTGACCGGCAAGTACCAGCGCGACAGCACGCCCACCGGCGCTACCCGCCTCGGTGAGAACCCCCAGCGCGGCGTCGAGGCGTACGCCGGTCGCAACGCCGAGGAGCGCACCTGGCGGGTGCTCGGCGCGGTCCGCCAGGTCGCCGGTGAACGGGGCGTGTCCATGTCGGCGGTGGCGTTGGCCTGGCTGGCCGCCCGACCGGCGGTCACCTCGGTGATCCTCGGCGCGCGTACCACCGAGCAGCTCGACGACAACCTGACCGCCGCGGACCTGGACCTCGACGCCGCGCAGATGCGGTTGCTGGACGAGGCGAGCGCGCCGCTCGTGGGTGACTACCCGTACGGCGGGGCGGGTGTGCGACAGCGTGCCCGCGACCTGCCGACCTCGTCATGACCGCCTTCCCCGAGCCGACCGCCCCGGCCGGCAGCCGCACCGAGGTCTTCCTGCGTTACCTGGACTACTTCCGCGAGTCCATGGTGGACAGGGTGTCGGCGTTGGCCGAGCCGGAGCTGCGGCGCAGCCGACTGCCGTCGGGGTGGACCCCGCTGGAGCTGCTCATGCATCTGCGTCACGTGGAGCGGCGCTGGATCGAGTGGGGTTTCCAGGGCCGGGACGTCGCCGACCCGTGGGGCGACCGCCGCGATGACCGCTGGTACGTCGCCCCCGACGAGACCCTCTCCGACCTGGTGGCGGCGTTGCGGGCGCAGGGCGCGCACACCACGGCGGTGGTGACGGCGCACGACCTGGCGGAGGTCGGCGCGCCGGGGCCGCGGTGGAACGGCGCGCCCCCGGCGTCGCTGGAGCGGGTGCTGTTCCACCTGGTCCAGGAGTACGCCCGGCACCTCGGTCACCTCGACGTGGTCGCCGAACTCGCCGGGGGTCCGACCGGAGAGTGACGCCGCCGGCTCGATAATGGGTCGATGCCGCTGCTCGTCACGCCCGCTCTGGCCGCCGGGAGCCTGGGCGCCCGGGAACAACCCCACCTTCCGGTACGCCCCGGGCTGGCGTTGCGGCCGTGGCGGGTCGACGACGCCCCGGCCGTTCGGGCCGCCTTCGACTGTGCGCAGATTCAGCGGTGGCACGTCCGTCGGCTGGACGGTGACGACGAGGCGCGGGCGTGGACGGCGCAGTGGGCGCGGCGATGGCGCGACGAAACGTCCGCCAGTTGGGCGGTCGTCGACGCCGACGACCGGCCGGTGGGTCAGGTGGGGTTGCGCGGTGTGCTGCTGGAGGAGGCGTCGGCGCAGGTGTCGTACTGGGTGGTGCCCGCGGCGCGCGGGCGGGGCGTCGCCGCCGACGCGTTGGGGGCACTCGCCCGGTGGAGCTTCACCCGGGCCGGGTTGCACCGCCTGGCCCTGCATCACTCGACCGCCAACACGGCGTCGTGCCGGGTGGCCGCGCGGGCCGGTTTCCCGGTGGAGGGCCTGCTGCGGGGGTCGGTGCGGCACGCCGACGGTTGGCACGACATGCACCTGCACGCGCGGCTGCGCACCGACGACCCGAGCTGATCAGCGGGTTCGGGGACTTATCCGTTGACGGGCGTTCGTCGCCCTCGGGGTCGGGACGGCTCAGCGGGCTTCGGCCCAGCCGACGAAGCGCGCTGTGAGATCGGGCGACGCGACGCCCGGGTTGAGCGCGGTGAGGTCGGCTTCGGCTGCTTCCTGAAGCTCTGCCAGGTGCGCCACCAGGCCCGGCCGATCCTCGCGGTACTCGCCGAGGAGGCGCAGCTTCGCGGCCGAACACGGCCACCGGATGCCGCAGACCCGGCACCGCCACGACGGCCGCAGCGGGGAGTGCGTCGGGCGTTGGGGCATCAGCCGACCCCCACCGGACCGGAACGCCGCAGCGGTGCCCGCCGGCGGGTCGCGTCGGCGGGGCGCGGGGACGGCACCTGGATCCGCACGCCCGCCCGCATGACGAACAGCTCGCGCCGTGCGATCGCGTCGCCCTTCGCGTTCAGCTCGTAGGCTTCGAGCCAGAGCCAACCGTCGTAGGTGTGCCGGTCGGGTAGCTCGCGGATGACCCGGACGACTATCGGTTTGCGGAACTGGACGCTGGCGGCGGTGGTCAGGAGGACCACGTCCCCGGCCCGCAGTGTGCCGGTCATCGCGGCTCCTGCGGCTTCGGCCTCGCTGGTCCGGCTTTCTCGGCTGGCATCGATGTCCTTCCGGGCTGGGCGTTGGGAGGGGGCCGCCCCGTCGGGGCGGCCCCGCTACGAACGCGTCCGCCGGGTTCGGGTCCCTGCCGGCCACGCCGTCTACAGAGCACCTTGCCGAGGGTTGCTGGACAATCACACAGCGTTGTGTAATCTTCTTCGGACGGTTGGTTTGTTCCAGGGGAGGCACGGCATGAACCACGCCTTTGTTGCGGCGCTCGCCGAGGCGGGGCACACCGCCGAGAGCCTCGCAGGTCGCATCGGCGTGCACCCGAAGACCGTGGCGAGGTGGGCAAACCCGGGCCACATTCCGCAGAGTCGACACCGCTCGACGGTCGCGGAGTTGCTGGCAAAGGACACCGACGCGCTTTGGCCGGACGTCGTGCGCCGCCGCGAACCGGTGTGGTTCCGGCCGTGGGTGGACATCGAACGCGAGGCGGTGACGCTGCGGTCGTTCGAGTTGGCCTGGGTGCCCGGGTTGTTGCAGACCGAGGCGTACGCGCGGGCGACCCTGGCGGGCGGGGTGTTGAGACCGGACGCGGTAGGCGAGTTCGCCGAGGCTCGGATCGGCCGGCAGGCGATCCTCACCCGGGACAGTGGACCACTGCTGATCGCCGTGCTCGACGAGGGGGTGCTCAGGCGACGCGTCGGCGACGACCGCTCCCTGATGGCGGCGCAACTCGCCCGGCTGCTCGGGCACGCCGAGACGGGCAGCGTCCAGCTCCACATCGTCCCGGCGGACGCGCCCAGCTATCCCGGCCTGGACGGCCCATTCACCATCGCCGACATGCCGGACGGGTCGCGGGTCGCGCACGTCGACGGCCCGGCCCAGGCTCAGATCCTCGACCAGGCATCGGAGCTTGTTAACCTGGAACGACGGTGGGAGCGTATTCGCGGAGAGGCACTGCCCCGAGGGCGTTCCCTGGACCTTCTGAGAGAAGCGGCAGCATCATGGACATGAGCGGTACGCGGTGGCGTAAGAGCACGAAGAGCGGCGGCAACGGTGGCAACTGTGTCGAGGTCGCCGACAACCTCCCCGGGGTGGTCCTCGTGCGCGACACGAAGGACCGCGACGGCGGCACACTGACCTTCAGCCCGCAGGCGTGGCGCGGCTTTGTCGCGATGACCCGCGACGCCGGCTGACCGACCACCGAGTACGCAGGCTCCCGGCCCTGGTCGGGGGCCTTTTGCATCAGCGCGCAACGGTCTGGCTCAACTGACGCCGGCGGGTTCGGTCGGCTGCGGTTGCGGGGCGCTCGGCCAGGTGAGTCGGCGGACGCCGGGGACGAGTGCGGTGCCCGCGCAGGAGACGAGCACCAGCAGGCCGGCGACGGCCAGCGGGACGGGTGCGCCGAAGGCGTCGGCGGCCAGGGGCGCCAGCGCGTACCCCAACGGCATGGCGGCCAGCGACACCAGCCAGTCGTACGAGGTGACGCGGGCCAGGACCTCCGGCGGGAAGTGGTGCTGCACCACTGTCTCCCAGACCGGGTTGAGGTAGCCGAGGGCGGTCAGCGCCACGGCGTACGCGGCGATGACCGCCGGGGCGGGCGCGGCGACGGCGAGCAGGATCAGCGGCGCGGCGTAGCTGGCCAACCCGAGGTTGGCCAGCAGCACCGGTCGGCGCAGGCGGACCCGCCCGGCCAGCAGTGAGCCGGTGAGCATGCCGATCGCGCCGGCCTGCAACAACAGCACCCAGGTCGCCTCGCCGCCGAGGCGGTCGATGGCGATGGCCGGCCCGAGGGTCATCAGCACGGCGGCGGCGCCGTTCCACGCGCCGTGCCCGAGCAGGCTGGTCCAGAACCAGTCACGGGCGCGGACCTCCCCGAAGCCGTGGCGCAGGTCGGCGAGCACGGAACGGTGCGGCACCGGCACGTGCCGGATCCGCACCAGCGCGAGCAGCGCCGCGCTGAGCGCGAACGACGCGCCGTCGAGGATGAACGCCCAGCCGGGTCCGGCGGCCCAGATCAGCGCGCCGGCCAGCGCCGGGCCGGCGAGGCGACTGGTGTTGGCGGTGATCCCCATCAGGGCGTTGGCCCGCTGCCGGCCGGCCGGCTCGACGGTGCCGGCGACCAGCGGGGACGCGGTGGGCATCGCGAACGCCGACGCGGTGCCGCCGAGGGCGGACGCGACGACGACCGTGGTCAGCGACGGGTCACCCCCGAGCAGCTCCACGCCGACCGCGAGCTGGGTGGCGCAGCGGACCAGGTCAGCCACCAGTGCGACCCGCCGGGCGTCGAACCGGTCGGCGACGACACCACCGAGTGGGAGCAGCAGCAGCCGGGGGACCATCGCCGCGGCCAGGACGACGGCCAGCGCGCTTGTAGAGCCGGTGGCCCGCAGCACGGCCAGGGCCAGCGCGGCGGGCACCACCGCGTCGCCGACGGCGGAGACGGTCCGGCCCAGGAACAGCAACCGGAACGAGCGGGTGCGCAGGGGATGCGTCATCCCGGCAACATACTTCGACGTCGAACCTTTCGGCAATGAATATTTCGACACTGAGGTAAGCTGGGGCGGTGACCACGACTCCCGACACCGTCGACCGCCACATCGAGCGGTGGCTGCCGGTGGTGCCGCACCTCGACGCGGATGTCGAGGGCGCGGTGACCAGGATGATCAAGCTGACCCGGCACCTGCGTGCGGTCAAGGAACGGGTCCTGGTCGACCTCGACCTGCCGGCCCACGAGTACGACACCCTGCACGCCCTGGCCGGCCGCCGCGGTCGGGCCGCGCCCTCGGACCTCGCCGCGGACCTCGCGATGGCTCCCGCCTCGATCACCGCGCGGGTGGACGCCCTGCTGCGGCGGGGTTTCGTGCGCCGCACCCCGTCCACTGTCGACCGTCGACGGGTGGACGTGGAGCTCACCGACGCGGGGCAGGCGGCGTGGCGCGGGGCGATGGAGATCCAGGGCGCGGAGGAGCACCGGTTGCTCGGCACGCTCACGCCGACCGAGCGGCGACACCTCGCCGACCTGCTGCGCCGGGTGCTCCTCCGCGCCGAGCAGCCGACGGCCGACTGAGCAGGCCGGTCGGTCCGCAGGGCGACCGAGCAGCCGACGGCCGACTGAGCGCGCCGGAAAATCGCCTGGCGGTCCGCGTACCGCTGATGCGAGGGTGACCGGCGTGACTGCGCATGCTCTGGCCGGGGCCCTGGCCGACGACGGACGACGACGGATCTTCGCGGCGATCGTGCTCGGCGCGACGAGCGCGACGCAGGTCGCCGAGCGCACCGGGCTGCCG
>NZ_JBEZZW010000038.1:0-68672 GCF_040639415.1 Micromonospora sp. NPDC023888
GCCGCGAGGAGGTGGCGCAGCTCGCGTTCATCTCGACCGAGTACTACACCCGTCTGGAGCAGGGCACAGGCATCACGCTCTCCGGAGTGTCTGGCTGCCAGGCCGGCGATGACCAGCACCGCGGCCAACGGGATGCCAGCGAAGACCAGCATCCGCAGGTCGCGGACGGACCTTCCCGCCGAGCAAGGCCGGCCCTTCCGCCCGGCACGGCCGGCGGTGCAGGTCAAGGAGGCGCCCTGGGCAGTGGCGACCTGCTGGCCGGGCCAGCAGGAGGGCCGTCCTAGACGCTGAGGTGGGTGCGCAGGGTGTGGGCGTCCGGAGCGGTGGCGGTCCACAGTGTTGCCGGACCGCCGGCCAGCGGCAGTCGAACGACCGTCGCGTCGGGCCCGACGTGCGCCGGTTCGGCGGGTCGCGACGGGTCGACCACCAGCAGGGATCCGGTGGCCGGCGCGCCGTCGAGCACCGCGGGCCCGGCCCAGCCCGGCGCGTGCGGTCCCACCGCAAGGGACTGGCGCAGCAGCGGCCGACCGGCGTAGTCGACCTGGGTGTGCACGACGGCCCCACCGGGCGCCTCGTCGTACCGGCCGCAGATCAGCTCGTCGCGCCAGCGCAGGCTCGCCCCGGCGGCCAGCTCGATCCGGGACTCGGCGAGGTGCGCGCAGCCGGCCGCCGCCACCAACTGTTCCGGAAGCCAGTGCAGCGTGGCTGCTGCGTGCACGACCGCCCGCACCGCCATCCGGGAGACGGCACCGGGCCGGCCCGGTAGGGCGATCGACGCGGCGACGGTGTGCACCCGGACCGCCGCTCCCGGCCCCACCTCGATGTCCAGCCGCAGATCGTCGCCGGCGATCGGCCCGGCCGCCCCGCCGACGAGGTGCACGGTCGCAACACCACCGTCGGTCGGGGTCTGGCGCAGCAGCAGCGGCGTCTCGCCGTGCACCTCGACAAGGACCGTCCCGCCCCGACCGTCGGCCCGAGCGACCAGCCGGGCGGACGCCCGCATCAGAGCGGGCCGACCGGCACGGCCAGTGGGTGCGCGGTGGCGTGGTGGGCCAGCTCGTGCCGGATCCAGTCGGCGACCCGACTCGCCGTCGGGTCGCCCACGATGGACAGGAAGACGGTCGGCAGGTCGCCACGTCGGGCTCGCGCGTCGCGATCCATCACGGCGAGGTCCGCCCCCACCATCGGCGCCAGGTCCGTCTTGTTGATCACGAGGAGGTCGGCGGCGGTGACGCCGGGTCCGCCCTTGCGCGGCACCTTGTCCCCTCCCGCCACGTCGACCACGAAGATCTGCCGATCGACAAGACCCCGGCTGAAGGTCGCGGTCAGGTTGTCCCCACCGCTCTCCACCAGGACCAGGTCCAACGGGCCGACCGTCTCGGCCAACTCGTCCACGGCGTCCAGGTTGGCGCCGATGTCGTCGCGGATCGCGGTGTGCGGGCAGCACCCGGTCTCCACGGCGCGGATCCGCGCCGGGTCCAGCACTCCGGCCCGCCTGAGGAAGTCGGCGTCCTCGGTCGTGTAGATGTCGTTCGTCACCACGCCGAGTTGCAACTCGTCGGCGAAGGCACGGCAGAGCGCGGCCACCAGTGCCGTCTTGCCCGACCCGACCGGGCCGCCGATGCCGACCCGTAGGGCACGACCCGCGCGCGCCAGCGGCGGATGCGGGTCGACCCCTGGTTCGGGATGGGTGTGCGGGACGCTCTCGTCGTGCGGTTCGCCGTTCGGTGACGGCGTGATCGGCTCGACAGCGGGCCCAGCGCTCGGCACAACAGTGTCAGGACGCAAAGAGACGCACCTCCCAGGTGGCATGGATTTCGGCATGGATGTCGGCGAGTGGAGCGGCCGCGGCCGGCAGCCGCTCCGGTGGGTCGTCGGCGGCCCGCGCCGCGTCGGCGGCCGTGCCGTCGCAGACGTCGGCAAGACCGACAAGCAGGGCCTGGACCCGGTACGGGTCGAGGCCGAGCAGGCGTACGCCGGCGCTGGCCGCCCCGGTCAGCGTCCCGTACGCGGCGATCGTGGCGGTCTCGACGCGGGACAGCCCGGCCGCGGCACAGAGCAGCCCCAGCACCAGCGGTTGGTGTACGCCGCAGGACGTCGCCGGCAGGTCACCGAACGGCGCGTCCGGCCAGACGGCCCGGCCGGCGCGCAGCAGCGCTCGACCCTGCCGGCGGGAAACCGTCCGCAACGTCGGCGACGCGGTACGCGCGTCCAGCTCCACGTCGAGCTGTGCCAGCGCGTCGGACCGTCCAACGAACCCGGCAACCGCCGCCCGGTGTGCGGCCGCCGCGAAGGCCGCGCCGACCAGCCCGGCGGTGGCAAGTCGTCCGGCCAGGAACGCCTCCAACGAGGCCAGGTCCCTGACCCGGCCCGCGGCGACGGCCGCTTCCAGGCCACCGGAGTGCGCGTGCGCCCCGGCCGGGAAGCGTCCGTCGGCCAACAGCAACAGCAGGCTCGGCGTGGCCATCAGAACAGGAAGTACCGCTGGGCCATCGGGAGCCGGGTCACCGGGTCCGGCTCCACCACCACCCCGTCGATCCGGACCGTGAAGGTGTCCGGGTCCACCTCGATTCGTGGCATCGCGTTGTTCTCCGGCAGGTCGGCCTTACCCCGCGACCGCACGTCGCGCACCGGCACCACCCGGCGTCGCACGTCGAGGCGGAGCCCCGCCTCCAGGGCGGCCGGTGCCACGAAGGCCAGGCTGGTCGCGGCCGCCGCCGCGCCGTACGCGCCGAACATCGGTCGCGGCAGCATCGGCTGCGGCGTCGGGATCGACGCGTTCGCGTCACCCATCTGGGCGTACGCGATCATGCCGCCCTTGAGCACCAGGTGCGGTCGTACGCCGAAGAACGCCGGGTCCCAGAGCACCAGATCGGCGAGCTTGCCCGGCTCGACCGACCCGACCTCGTCCTCCAACCCGTTGGCCATCGCCGCGCAGATGGTGTACTTCGCGACGTACCGTCGGGCCCGGTGGTTGTCGGCGGCGCCGTCGCCCGGCAGCGCGCCGACCCGGTCCTTCATGACGTGCGCGCTCTGCCAGGTTCGCATGATCACCTCGCCGACCCGGCCCATGGCCTGCGCGTCGGAGCCGATGATGGAGATCGCGCCGAGGTCGTGCAGCAGGTCCTCGGCGGCCATGGTGGACGGTCGGATCCGGCTCTCGGCGAAGGCCAGGTCCTCCGGCACGGACGGGTTGAGGTGGTGGCAGACCATCAACATGTCCAGGTGCTCGGCGAGGGTGTTGGCGGTGTACGGCCGGGTCGGGTTCGTCGACGACGGCAACACGTTCGGCTCACCGGCGACGGTGATGATGTCCGGTGCGTGCCCGCCGCCGGCGCCCTCGGTGTGGTACGAGTGGATGGCCCGGCCGCCGATCGCGCGCAGGGTGTCGGCGACGAAACCAGCCTCGTTGAGCGTGTCGGTGTGGATCGACACCTGGACCCCGGACGCGTCCGCCACCCGCAGGCAGGCGTCGATCGCCGCCGGTGTGGTGCCCCAGTCCTCGTGCAGCTTGAAGCCGCCCGCGCCGGCCCGCAACTGCTCCCAGAGCGCCTCGCTGGAGACGGTGTTGCCCTTGCCGAGCAGCAGCACGTTCACCGGCAGCGTGTCCAGGGCCTCGTGCATCCGGGCCAGGTGCCAGGCGTTCGGGGTGACGGTGGTGGCCCGCGTCCCCTCGGCCGGGCCGGTGCCGCCGCCGACCATCGTGGTGATGCCACTGGCGAGCGCCTCGGTGACGATCTGCGGGCAGATGAAGTGCACGTGGGTGTCCACCGCGCCGGCGGTCAGGATCCGACCGTTGCCGGCGATCACCTCGGTGGCCGGGCCGATGACCAGGTCGGGGTGCACGCCGGGCATGGTGTCCGGGTTGCCGGCCCGGCCGAGCGCCACGATCCGCCCGTCGCGCAGCCCCACGTCGGCCTTGATCACACCCCAGTGGTCGAGCACCACGGCACCGGTGATGACGGTGTCGAGCGCCCCTTCGGCGCGGGTCGCCCGGGACTGCCCCATCGACTCGCGGATCACCTTCCCGCCGCCGAAGACCGCCTCGTCGCCGCCCACGCAGTGGTCGGTCTCCACCTCGATCAGCAGGTTGGTGTCGGCCAGCCGGATCCGGTCGCCGGTCGTGGGCCCGTACAGGTCGATGTAGCGGTCCCGCCGCACGGCGCTCACCGCGGGGACCCGTCGGCCGTCGGCGTGTTCGGCGGCGGGTCCAGCGGCCCGGCGCACTCCCCCCGCAGTCCCGCGACGACGCGCGCTCCCCCGAACGGGACGAGGTCGACGCTGCGGCTGATGCCCGGCTCGAACCGGACCGAGGTGCCCGCCGGCACGGCGAGCCGTTGCCCCCAGGCGGCGTGCCTGTCGAACGCCAGCGCCGGGTTGGACTCGGCGAAGTGGTAGTGCGACCCGACCTGTACCGGCCGGTCGGCGGTGTTCACCACCAGCAGTGTGGTCACCGGACGACCCACGTTGATCTCGACCGGGCCGGCGGCCGGCAGGATCTCCCCCGGGATCACGGGATCGGGTGGTGCACCGTCACCAGCTTGGTGCCGTCCGGGAACGTCGCCTCCACCTGCACCTCCCTCAGCAGCTCGGGGATGCCGTCCTGGACGTCGTCACGGCTGAGCACGGTCCGGCCCGTCGACATGAGGTCGACCACCGACTGACCGTCGCGGGCCCCCTCCAGCAGGAACGCGGTGATCAGCGCGACCGCTTCGGGATAGTTGAGGCGCAGGCCGCGCTCGCGGCGGCGGCGGGCGACATCGGCCGCGACGTGGACGAGCAGGCGGTCCTGCTCGTGCGGGCTGAGAAACACGGGCTTCTCCCGGTGGGGTAAGCGTGCCCGGCTCGTCGTCGGCTCCGCAGTGAGCCGAGCCGGGCAGCAGGACACCCGGGATGACGAGCTGGAGTCACACGACCGCCGAGCCGCCGCCGACGGGTCGACCCGGGACTCCACCATCCCGGCCCGAACGACGGGCAACCGGCGGTGTCGGTCGGATGCGGACCGCACCGCCCACCGCTGAGCAGACCGTAGAGGATCGTCGCGGGCCGAGGCAACAGTCCGAGGCGGATCGCACCGGTCCGCGACCGGATGCCGGTCCGTGTTCCCGTGGAGCGGCGGGCAGGAGATGATCGCCCGATGACAGCGACGAGGGGCGGGCAGGCCGATGGTCGATGATGACGTGGCGCAACTGGCCGAGATTTGGGGACCTCCAACCTGTTCCGCTCCGGTCCACGCTGATCGCCTGGCTCAGTTCGCAGGTGTCGTACCTGATCTACTTCTGGCCTGTTGGCGTACGTACGGCTTCGCCGGCTTCGGTGACGGATCGTTCTGGTTGTGTGATCCCGAGCTGTGGCAGCCGGCGGTTGACGCATGGACCAACGGCCTTTCCCTACCGGAAGAAGAACGATGGATTGCCGTGAGCCGCAGTGCGTTCGGCGACATGCAGGTGTGGGGGCAGCAGACGGGCTCACGGTTGACGATCACCGCGCAGTACGGGTGGGTGGTCCACACGGATCGGGCGGGCCGCGCGATGTCGGACGATCGCCGCGATGACCGGCTCTACGCGCTGTTGATGTGCCAGGACCGCCGCAGCGTCGACCTTCACGGCGCGGACAGGAAGCCGTTGTTCGATCGGATACTCGCACTGCGTGGTCCGGTGGGCCCCGACACCATCTATGGTTTTGTCCCGGCCCTGGGTCTCGGCGGGGCGCTGCGTCCCGACCGGGCCGAGATCTTCGACGGACCCGTTCATCTGGAGCTGCTCGCCGAGCTCTCCGCGCGTCGCATCCTGGACAAGGAAGACCTCCTGCACATGTGGATCGGTCAGTGACCGGCGCAGACGCCGCCGACGGCCGCCGACCAGGTCGGCGTTGATGGTGTGGCGGCCGGTGCGGGCTACCGACACGGGCCTGATGGGACGTACCGCGCGCCTCCTGACCAGTGAGCCGACCGACGATGCCGGATGGCCTGCCGACCTGCCGGCCGGTGTGACGGACGTGGTCATCGTCGAGGACACTCCCAGCCCGACAGCCACTCTGACGGTGCAGACCAGCGGGGACGCCGCGCCGACGAGTACGCGGGTCAGGTTTGACCAGCTCGCGGTGCACGATGCAGTCGTAGAAGGGTGACTGCGGTGTCAATGGGTGTTGTTCAGATCATGGTCGTCGGACTGGCTGTGCTTCTGCGACTGACGACGTTCGGCTGGTACGCCATCATCGTGACCATCGTGAGCGCTTTCTCGCTCGGCACCGTGCCCGCGATCGTGCTGGGGCCGCTGATCTACGCCGGATTCTCGGCGCCACCGTCTGCGTGGCCCCTTCTCATCACGGCCGACGTCCTGCTCCTGGTGTGTGCGTTGACCTTCGAGGACGGCGGCGACAACGGGGGCGCAACCCCGCTGGAGGTGCTCACAGGCCGTCGTGGACTGTCCGGTCGCGCCACGGACAGCGCGTTCCGGGTCTGCGGCAGCGCCTACCTACTGACCCTCCCGGCACTGGTGGCCTGGACAATCGCCGGTTAGCCGGCGGCGGCCGGTGAGCGTGTCGCGACGGGCTGCGGCGCCGGCACTCCGGTGAAGGGGATGTCGACGTGGTCGGCGGCCCCGGGCTGGCCGTCGGGGTGTCGCCACAGGCCCCGGTCCCGCAGGATCGGCAGCACCCCCTCGCCGAACCAGTACGCCTCCTCCAGGTGCGGGTAGCCGGAGAGGATGAACTCGTCGATGCCGAGGGCGTGGTATTCGGCAATCCGGTCGGCGACCTCGGTGTGACTGCCCACCAGCGCGGTGCCGGCCCCGCCACGGACCAGCCCGACTCCGGCCCACAGGTTGGGTGCGACCTCCAGGCCGTCGCGGGAACCGCCGTGCAGGTCGAGCATCCGGCGCTGCCCCTCGGACTCGCTGCGGCGCAGCCCGTCCTGCACCGCCCGGATGTCGGCCTCGGCGATGCCGTCGAGCAGTCGCCGGGCCTGCGCCCAGGCCTGCTCGGCGGTGTCCCGGGCGATGACGTGCAGCCGGATGCCGAAGCGCACCTCGCGTCCGGCGTCGGCGGCCAGCGCCCGGACCCGCGCCAGTTTGGCGGCGACCAGTGCCGGCGGTTCACCCCAGGTCAGGTAGACGTCGCTGTGCCGCACCGCCACCGGCAGCGCGGCGGCTGAGGAGCCTCCGAAGTAGACAGGCGGGACCGGGTCGGGCAGGCGGTGCAGCCGCGCCTGCTCGACGCGTACGTGGGTGCCGGCGTAGTCGACCGTCTCGCCGCGCCACAGGGCGCGCGCCACGTGCAGGAACTCGTCACACCTGGCGTACCGGGAGTCCTTGTCCAGGAAGTCGCCGTAGGCCCGCTGCTCCTGCGACTCGCCGCCGGTGACCACGTTGAGCAGCAGCCGGCCCCGGGACAGCCGTTGGAAGGTCGAGGCCATCTGTGCGGCGAGGGTGGGTGAGGTCAGCCCGGGTCGGAAGGCGACCAGGAACTTGAGGCGCTCGGTCACCTCGGTGAGCATCGCGGTGCTCAGCCAGGCGTCCTCGCACCAGGCACCCGTCGGGGTGAGCGCGCCGACGAAGCCGAGTTGCTCGGCGGTGCGGGCGATCTGTCCCAGGTACGCCACGCTGGCCGGGCGGGCTCCTCCGGCGGCGCCGGTCGGTACGCCGTGTCCGCCGCCGACGATGTCCCGGCTGTCGCCGTTGGTGGGCAGGAACCAGTGGAAGGTGAGGGTCATCGCGGCTCTTTCCTCCAGCGGGGACGGTCGGCGCACGCGGTGAGGCGGGCACCTCCTGAGGGGTGGGACGATCGCGCCGACAGCCTACCCATAAAACCTATCGGGTTAGTAGGCTACCGCCCACGCACTCACGCCGGTCGACGCGGCCCGGCACACCTGCCCACCCCAAGGAGCCGCCATGCGTACCCCCTCGGTCCGCCGTCCCCCGCACCACGGTCGCCTGACCACCGCCGCGCTGACGACAGTGGCCGTGCTCGCCACGGCCGTCCTGAGCGCCTGTGGGGGCTCCGCCGACGCGGGCGACGACGCGGGCAAGCTCCGGATCGGGTACCAGCGCTTCGGCGGCCTCAGCCTGGTCAAGGCGCGCGGCGCCGCGCCGGACGTGGAGTGGTCGCTGTTCGAGAGTGGCCCGGCGCTCACCGAGGCCCTCAAGGCCGGGTCCATCGACATCGGGCAGGTCGGCGAGGCGCCTCCCGTCTTCGCCGCGGCCGGGAAGATTCCGTTCTCCGTCATCGGGACCTCGGCGCCGATCCCGCAGGGCGAGGCCGTGCTCGTCAAGGCCGACCGCGGTTACCGCAGTTTCGCCGATCTGAAGGGCAAGACGGTGGCCCTGAACAAGGGGTCCAACGTGCACTGGCTGCTGGTCCAGTTGCTCAAGGCGAACAACATGACCTTGAAGGACATCCAGGTCAAGTACCTCAAGCCCGCGGAGGGGCGGCCCGCGTTCGACGGCGGCCAGGTCGACGCCTGGGTGATCTGGGACCCGTACTTCGCCCTGGCCGAGCAACCGGGGGTCCAGGTGCTCGCGGACGCGACAGGTCTGGCCAGCAACCGCGAGTACGTCCTGGCCGCCCCGGACGCCGTCACGAAGCGCTCGGACGAGGTCCGGGCCTTCCTCCAGCACTACCGTGAGGTGACCGACTGGGGTATCGCCCACCCCGAGGAGCGGGCCGCGACCCTCGCACCGGAGCTGAAGATCCCGCAGGACGTCACCAGCCGCGCCCTGGCCCGCAGCGCCCGGCCCCTCGCCCCGGTCACCCCGGCCATCGGCGACGAACTCCAGGCGATCACCGACAGCTTCATCGCCCTGGAACTCATCCCCGGGCCGGTCGACCTGCGGTCCCGGGTCGACGACCGGTTCAGTGCGGTCTTCCAATGAGCCGCAGCACGCTCGCCGAGGCCCCCGGCGAGGTCGTGACCGCGGTGCCCGGCACGCCTCGACGCTCCCGCCCGGCCCGGCGCTACCGGCGGCTGATCAGCCCGGTGGCGCTGGTCCTGGGGTGGGAGTTGGCCGCCCGGACCGGGCTGCTGGCACCGGAGAAGCTGCCCGCGCCCAGCGACGTCCTGGCCACCGGCTGGCGGCTGACGCGGGACGGGACGCTCCTCGTGCACCTGCTGGACTCCCTCACCCGTGCCGGGGCGGGGCTACTGATCGGCGGTGTCCTGGCGCTGATCCTGGGCACGGTGGCGGGGCTGCTGCGGCTCGGCGACGACCTGGTCGACCCACCGGTGCAGATGGCCCGGATGCTGCCCCACCTGGGCCTGGTCCCGTTGCTGATCATCTGGGTCGGCATCGGCGAGTCACTCAAGATCAGCCTGGTGGCCCTCGGCGCGTTCTTCCCGATCTACTTCAACACCTACGCCGGCATCCGGGACATCGACGAACGGCTGGTGGAGGCCGCCCGTACCTGCGGGCTGGGGCAGGCCGCCCGACTCCGGCACGTGGTGCTGCCCGGCGCGCTGCCGTCGCTCTTCCTCGGCCTGCGGCTGGCGATCGGCGCGGCCTGGCTCAGCCTGGTCGTCGGCGAGCAGGTGAACGCCCAGACCGGGATCGGGTTTCTGATGATGGAGGCGCGGGAGTTCAGCCAGACCGACGTGGTGGTGCTCGGCCTGCTCGTCTACGCGCTGCTCGGGCTGATATCCGACCTTGCGTTGCGGGTGGCGGAGAGGAGGATGTTGACATGGCGTCGCGGATTGCGGGCCACCTGACCGGTACGACGCCGGTGTTGACCGCACACGCGGTGCACCGGGCGTTCGGGCCGACCGTCGTGTTGGCCGGAGTCGACCTGACCATCGCCCGGGGCGAGGTGGTGGCCCTGCTGGGCGGCAGCGGCTCGGGCAAGAGCACCCTCCTGCGGATTCTCGCCGGCCTGGACGGCGAGGCCAGCGGCGAGATCGTCGTGCACGGCACCGCCGCCGTGGTCTTCCAGGAGCACCGGTTGCTGCCGTGGAAACGGGTCGCGCCAAACGTCGGGCTCGGGCTGTCCGGCGCGGACACCGCCGCTCGCATCCAGCGCGCGCTGGCCGAGGTCGGGCTCGCCGAACGGCACCGCTCCTGGCCGGCCGAGCTGTCCGGTGGGCAGGCGCAACGGGTCGCCGTCGCGCGGGCCCTGGTCCGCGAACCGGACCTGCTGCTACTCGACGAGCCGTTCGGGGCGCTGGATGCGCTGACCCGTCTGCGGATGCAGGTCCTGCTGCGTCGGCTGCGCGCCGAGCACGGTTTCGCCGCCCTGCTTGTCACCCACGACGTCGAGGAGGCCCTGTTGCTCGCCGACCGGATCCTGCTCCTCGACGACTGCCGCATCGCCGCCGACCTGCCCGTCGACCTGGCTTCCACCCGTACCCCGGACGACCCGGCCTTCGGCGCGCTGCGCCGACACCTGCTCGACCGACTCGGCGTTCCCACCACCTGACGAGCGGAGACCCGATGACCCGCTGGACCCCCGACCCCACCTTCTACCCCTCCCCTCGGGAGGCGGTGACCGCGCCTGCGGAGAAGCTCGCCTACGTGGCGGCCTTCGACCGTACGGCCAGCCGCCCGGACGCCATCGTGGTGCTGGACACCGACCCCGACTCCCCCGACTACGGCCGGGTCGTGGGCTGGACCGACCTGCCGCACCTCGGCGACGAGCTGCACCACTTCGGGTGGAACGCGTGCAGCAGCGCGCTCTGCCCGACCGCCCCGCATCCGCACGTCGAGCGGCGCTACCTGATCGTGCCCGGTCTGCGGTCGTCGCGGATCCACGTCATCGACACGCAACCCGATCCGCGCCAACCCCAGGTGGTCAAGGTGATCGGGCCGGAGGAGCTGGCGAAGAAGGCCGGCTACTCGCGTCCGCACACGGTGCACTGTGGTCCGGACGGCATCTACCTCTCCGCCCTCGGCGGCGCGGACGGCGCGGAGGGGCCGGGCGGCATCGCCGTCCTCGACCACACCACGTTCGAGGTGCGCGGAGCGTGGGAGTCCGACCGGGGTCCGCAGTTCCTGGCGTACGACGTGTGGTGGCACCTCACCCAGGACGTGCTTGTCACCAGCGAGTGGGGCGCCCCGTCGATGATCGAGGACGGCATCGTCGGCGAGTTGCTGCTGGGCCGACGCTACGGCCATGCGATCCACTTCTGGGACCTCGCCAAGCGCCGACACGTGCAGCGCGTCGACCTGGGCGATCAGTACCAGATGCCGTTGGAGCTGCGCCCGGCGCACGACCCGACGAAGTCGTACGGGTTCGTCGGGGTGGTGATCAGTGTTGAGGACCTGTCCGCCTCGGTGTGGCTGTGGCACCGCGACGGGGACGCGTGGGCGGTCACCAAGGTGATCGACATCCCGGCCGAGCCGGCCGACCCGGCGGACCTGCCCGACCTGCTCAAGCCGTTCGGCGCGGTGCCGCCGCTGGTGACCGACATCGACCTGTCGGTCGACGACCGGTTCCTCTACGTCTCCTGCTGGGGCACCGGCGAGCTACGCCAGTACGACGTCAGCGACCCGCTGCACCCCGTGCAGACCGGCTCGGTACGCCTCGGCGGGATCGTCCGCCGCACCGCGCACCCGTCCGCCCCGGACGAGGCCCTCGCGGGCGGGCCGCAGATGGTCGAGGTGAGCCGGGACGGCCGGCGGGTCTACGTCAGCAACTCCCTCTACGGGGCCTGGGACGACCAGTTCTACCCGGACGGGGTGGGGGCCTGGCTGGCGAAGCTCGACGTCGACACCGACGCCGGCGGGCTCACCCCCGACGAGAGGTTCTTCCCGCACGGGGAGGAGTTCCGCGGGCTGCGGGTGCACCAGACCCGGTTGCAGGGCGGGGACGCGTCCTCCGACTCGTACTGCTTCCCGTGACCGTCACCACCTGGGTGACGCTCGCCGCGCTCGGCGCGTTCCACGGTCTGAACCCGGCGATGGGCTGGCTGTTCGCGGTGGCCCGGGGCCTTCAGGAGCGCAGCCGGGCGGCGCTGCTGCGGTCGCTGCCGCCGATCGCGGCGGGGCATCTCGCCTCGGTGGGTATCGTCGCGGCGCTGGTGACCGCGACCCGGTCGGTGACGGCGAGCACCGCCCTGGCGGTGGGCGGCGGTGTGCTGCTCGTCGCGTTCGGGCTGTGGCGGCTGCTCTCCGAACGGCACTTCCGCTGGGCGGGGATGCGGTTGTCCTCGGCCCAGCTCGCCGGCTGGTCGTTCCTCATGTCGTCGGCGCACGGCGCGGGGCTGATGCTGCTGCCGCTGCTGGTGGCCGAGCCGGTGCCCGGCAGTCACGCCGGGCACCTGGCCGCCGCGCCGGTGGGCGCGCTGTCCGGGCTCGCGGCGGCGGGGGTGCACACCGTCGCGATGCTCGGCACCGCAGTGGTCGTGGCGGTGCTCGTCTACCAGGTGCTCGGGGTCGGGGTGCTGCGTCGGGCGTGGTTCAACGTGGATCGCCTCTGGGCCGGCGTGCTGGTCGCGGCCGGGCTGGTGACGCTCATCCGGGCGTGAACGACCATCGTGGACGGAGCCGACGTATGGTCTGATGTTTCCGTGACTTCACCCACTCCCCTCATGCGCCTGGTGGCCGGTGTCTGGGGGTTCAAGACCCTCGCGGCCGGCGTCGAACTCGGCCTGTTCACCCGGTTGGCCGGCGGGCGGACGATGACCGTCGACGAGGTCGCCGCCGAGTTCGGGCTGCCCGACCGTCCGGCGGACCTGCTGCTGGCCGCCAGTGCCTCGCTCGGCCTGCTGGAGAAGGCCGGCGACGGCTACCGCAACTCCGAGTTGGCCGAGCAGTTCCTGGTCGAGGGTCGCCCGTACTACTTCGGCGCACAGGTCCGCTACTCGGATCTGCGCACCTACCTGCCCTGGCACCGCATCGGCGACGCCCTGCGCACGGATCGACCGTTGACCTGGGACCCGGAGGCCCAACAGTCGATGTTCGACACCGCCGACCCGGAGATGCTCGCGCAGTTCTGGGACGCGATGTTCTCCACGTCCAGTTTCACCGCCAGCGCGTTGGCCGACGCGTACGACTTCTCCGCGCACCGCCGGCTGCTCGACGTGGGCGGCGGTGCTGGCGCGTTCCCGATCGAGTTCTGCCGCCGCCTGCCCGACCTGCGGGCCACCGTGCTGGACCTGCCGCACGTCTGCGTACGGGCGCGGGAGCGGATCGCCGAGGCCGGCCTGACCGGGCGGATCGACGCGGTCGCCGGTGACTTCCTCGCCGACCCGGCGCTGCCGGGCGGGCACGACGTCATCCTGCTCAGCATGATCCTGCACGACTGGGACGAGCCCACCAACCGGGCGCTGCTGGCCCGCTGCCACGCGGCGCTGCCACCCGGCGGGGCGATAGTCGTGTGCGAGCTGCTGCTCAACGACGAGCGCACCGGGCCACCGGAGGCGGCCCTCATGGGCATGAACATGCTCGTCGAGACGGAGGGCGGGCGCAACTACTCGGGCGCGGAGTACACGACCTGGCTCTCCGACGTCGGTTTCGTCGACGTGCGTACCGTGCCGTTCGACGCCCCCGGCGCCAACGGCGCGGTGGTGGCCCGCCGGCCCTGACCGACGGGGACACCCGGCCCCGGTGCGAACCCTGGGCCGGGTGTCGTGGCGTCCGATCGGCTACCGGTACCGGTCAGGCGCGAGCCTTGGCCGGCTGCTTCATGAATTCCATGATCGCCTTGTTGACGTCGTCGGCATTCGTCCACGGAAGACCGTGCGGCGCGCCCTTGAGCGTGATGAACTTGGCGGTCGGCATCATCGGCCCGAGCCGCTGGCCGGTCACCGGGTAGGGCAACACGTTGTCCTTGTCACCCTGCATGATCAGCAACGGCACGTCGACCTTCGGCAGGTCGGGGCGGAAGTCCTCCTGCCAGGCGGTCACACTGTCATGGGTGCCCTTGGCGGACGCCATCGCGCCGATCTGCCAGTGCGCCCGGTACGCCTCCTCGCTGGCCAGCTTGCCCTTGTTCTCGCTGTAGTTGAAGAACGCGTCGCAGAACTGGGTCAGGTAGGCGAACCGGTCCTTGATGATGGCGTCCTGGAAACCCTTGAAGAGGCTCCGGTCGACACCCTCCGGGTTGTCGTCGGCCTTGGCCAGCATGGGTTGCAGCGGGCTGAGCACCACCGCCCGGCTCACCCGCTGGGAGCCGTAGTTGGCCAGGTAGCGAATGACCTCGCCGGTGCCCATCGAGTGGCCGATGAGGGTCGCGTCGCTCAGGTTCAGCTCCGTCATCAACACGTCCAGGTCGGCCGCGAACGTGTTGTAGTCGTACCCGAACGTCGGCTGGGCCGAGTTGCCGAACCCGCGTCGATCGTAGGTGATCGTCCGGTATCCGGCGTTGAGCAGCTGGGTGGTCACCTTCTCCCAGGTCGCCCCGTTGAACGGGAAACCGTGGATCAGCACCACCGGCTTACCGGAACCGTGGTCCTCGTAATACAGGTCGATGGGTGCGGAGTTTTCCGTCCCCACGGTGATGAAAGGCATGTTTGTCTCCTGCTCCGGTCTCGGGCTGTCGGACGTCGCGGCTTTCCCGCCGAGTCCGCGGATATGCCGGCGAGGGGATTCGCCCAGGCGGGACGGACAGGGGTGTTCCGATCGGGCCACGACGGCCTAGCCTCGGAGCGTGAGCCTCTCTCCCCGGCTGCGGGCCGTCAGCGACCTGCACATCGCCTACCCGGAGAACCGGGCGTTCGTCCAGGAGCTACGCCCGGACCACGACGGCGACTGGCTGCTCGTCGCCGGCGACGTGGCCGAGCGGTACGCCGACATCGAGTGGGCACTGGAGCTGCTGAGCACCCGGTTCGCGAAGGTCGTCTGGGCGCCGGGCAACCACGAGTTGTGGACGCCGCCCGACGACCCGGTGCAGTTGCGCGGCGAGGCGCGCTACCAGGAGCTGGTCCGGCTGTGCCGTGGGCTGGGCGTCGTCACCCCGGAGGATCCGTACCCGGTATGGGACGGCGTGGGCGGCCCGGCCACGATCGCCCCGCTCTTCGTGCTCTACGACTACACGTTCCGGGTGCCCGAGGCGAGCACCAAGCAGGAGTCACTGGATCTGGCGTACAAGGCCGGGGTGGTGTGCACGGACGAGGCGCTGCTGCACCCCGACCCCTACCCGAGCCGGGAGGCGTGGTGCGACGCCCGGATCACCGAGACCGAGCGCCGGTTGGCCGAACGCGACCCGGCCCTGCCGACAGTGCTCGTCAACCACTATCCGCTGGTCCGCGAGCCCACCGACGTGCTGTGGTACCCGGAGTTCGCCCAGTGGTGCGGCACCGTCCGCACCCGCGACTGGCACCTGCGCTTCGGTGCGGCCACGATGGTCTACGGGCACCTGCACATTCCTCGCACCACCTTCCACGACGAGGTGCGGTTCGTGGAGGTCTCACTGGGCTACCCGCGCGAGTGGCGGCGGCGCGGGTCGGTGCCCGATCCGGTCCGCACCATCAACCCGGCGGAGGACCTGCGCCGGCGCTCGTCCGTCAGCGGGTAAGACCCACCACCGTCGCCAGTCGCGCCACACCGGCCGGCGCCTGCCGCGCGCGCTGCGCGCGGGCTGCGCGCCGGCCCGAGATCAACTCGGTTTTAACGAACTCGCGGTGTCCCGGTGGCTCCGACACCCCGACATCACCAAAACCGAGTCGATCATCATCGCTTTTCCCAACAGTCGGGAGGCTGACCCGGCTACTCAGGGACGGACGCCACCGGGGAAGGTACATCTCACTGGTCTTCACCAAGTCGTGCTACCTGTCCGCCTTCCGCCGTTTGTCCAGCCGGGATACCTGCCTCGATCAAGATGCGGCGGTAAACCGGCTCCCAGCCAGTCGGAACAGTCAATGCATCCCAGACGCCGTCTGGAGGGACGAGACGACGCTCGACCATCTCGTGCTCCGGCGTCCACACGTCCAGGCGGACATCGGCGCACCACAGTGCCCGCACCAGCACGAGACCCTGTTCTGGCCCCCTCCTGCACAGCCCACGGCTGAAGCCCAGCAATCGGCAGCTGAGCACCGTCGCACACGCCTCTTCGCTCACCTCACGGGCCAGGGTGTCCGACCAGTCCTCGCCGGCCTCCGGGCGTCCACCCGGGAGCTGCCAGTGCTTGCCGTCATCGCTGACCAGGATCACCTGACCATCGACCAGGCAAACCCCGGTCGATCCATGTGGAGTGCCAGCGGGAGGGTTCGACGGGGGATACCAAGAGGACTGCCAGTGGTCGCCAGTCGTGATGATGTCTACGGCTTCCCCGTCCGTTGCGACGTGCACCACCCGATGCTGCCCGTTGCCGACCCAACCCGTCTATCCGGTTACGGCGTGATCTCTCCGCTTCCGCCCGGCCGATCAGCGGGTAAGACCGACAACCGTCGCCAGTCGCGCCACACCGACCGGCGCCGGCTGCGTGCGGGCAAGATCGGCGATCAGGGTACGCGCCAACGACCGGCACCGAACCTCAGCCGGCGCGACACTGTCCGCGTCCACCTCCTGTGCGTCCTCCGTGCGCTGAGGTCGAGACGAGTCGAGACGGGTCGCGGCGGCGAGCGTCGCAGCCACCGCGAGCGCGAGATCGACTCGGTTTCAGCGAAATCGCGGTGTCCCAGCGGCCCGGACACCCCGGCTTCACCAAAAACGAGTCGATCATCAGCGCTTTCCCAACAGTCGGGAGGCTGACCCCGCTACTCAGCCCGCCCGGCGAGCCGACGACCGGGTTTCCCGGCGGCCTTCGGGATGCTGATCGTCGGCCAAGGCGTCGCTGAACGCTCGCAGCCCAAGGCGCGGTGCCAGCGCCCCGGCAAGCCAGGTGACGTGGTCATCCCCCGCGGCCAGCCCAGCGCGGGCGACAGCGCACCAGTCCTCACGATCAAGCAGGGCAAGGTAGCCGTCCAGGACTCGTTCTCGTCCTCCCTCGGACCACGCCATTCGTTCCGCCGCTGCCCGATGCAGATACTCGGCCAGTTGCGCAGCGATGACAAAACGGCTTGCCGACGGCTCCAGACGGCCGGCGTGTTCACAGTAAGCCTGTAGGACGGCTGGGGCGGGCGGATAGTGATCGAGCGTGATACCCATGCCGCCGCTGTCGGCCATGATGGTCAACAGCAGGCCGGTATGGTCGATCAACTCACGGTCGGGGTTCGGCCCGGTGATCGCCTCATGCAGGTGTGCGGCGGTGGCGACGTTTCCGGCAAAGTAGCGGTTGAGGTAGTCGCCATCGCACGCACGACGCAGCATCCACGGTCGCGCCCCGGTGTTGCCCACCTTGCACAAGGACTCCACGACATACACCCGTCCCCAACCCGTGACCCGTTCGGCCAGCCACAGCAAGGCGTCCGAGCCGCCACGCCGTCGTTCCAGCGCGTGGGCGGCCAACGGACCGAAGCGGTTCGACAACAGCCCGATCGTCTTGATCAGTGCGATGTCGTCGTCATCCCACACGGTGCCCAGCAACGCCAGGCCAACAGTCGCGGCGCAGCGATCGGTGGCGTACCGGACAAGCCATCGACCGGTCTCCCGGACTCGGTCGGCGTCGACCCGACAGCCCGCGGCCGCGATGTGTTCGTTGGGGTGGATCGGAACATCGAGGTCATGGAACGCCCCGGCGAGATCGACTGGAGCGGTGGACGGATCAGCGAAATGCGCGTCCAGAACGGCGGCGACGTCAACGCCTCGGCGGCGCGGGTCCTCCGGCCCCCGAGGACGCGACTTCCGACCTCGATGCTGTCCGTCGTCCGGATACGGCTCACCGTCACGGAACAGGGGCGAGTCGGGATCCTCGCGATGCAACCGCACCGCGTAATCGAACAACGACATCTGGGATCCGAGCTGTCCAGGCTCGGGTGTCACGCTCACCGGCGGACGGAGGACTCGATTCTGGTGATCATGCAGCGATGATGCCAGGCGCTCCAGTCCACCAGCAACCCCGTTCAGGATTGGTTGGCCTCCAAGCCAGGTGTCGACAAGCGTGCGGCCCGAACCGGCCGTACCGGCTCTTCAAGGCCGAGTGAGGCCGACCAACGTCGCCAGTCGCGTCACGGCTCGGTCGTCCCACTGTCCCCCGTCAACAGAGAACACGAAGCGGGGCATCGATCGCAGAACGCGTGAATACACTTCGGCGTACAGACCGACTCGTCCGTCGTCCACCAGATCGGAGCCCTGGTCAAGGATTTGGCCTGGATATGTTCTGGTGTCATCTGCAGCTGGACGAAACTGGGCCGTCAGCGCATCCGTCGTCGCAACAAAACCCGATGCCGCCCGAGCGTTTGACGAGTTGAATGTCAATGGTCGTCCGATTGGCGACAGTCAGTGTCATTCACTCGGGCGCGGCACGATTAATGTGCTCTCGGGGTTAGCTGGTCCTGCTGGTTCGCATGATCGCGTGGGTCTGTCCGAAGTCGTAGCCGAGCGGGAGCAGGCCCACGTAGCCGGGGGGAATCTCCGCGTGGGAGCCGTCGCAGGTGGTGGTGTGGAACACGTACCACCTCGTGCTGGTCAGGTTGTAGACGAAGTCGTCGTCGAAGGTCTGCAGCTTGATACACGTGTTGCGGGGCGTGTTACCGGCGTACGGCGGCTCCGAGGCAGAGTTCCAAACGTCACGCAGGCAGAACTGCGGGCTGTCATAGCATTCCGCAGGAGCCGCCTGAGCCGGAGTTGTCGCCACCAAGGCGCCAGCTCCGATCGACAGCAAGAAAGTGGACAGGCCTGCCATGAGCCTTCGCTTGACGATCATTCGTCCTCCTCGTCATGCTGATTTCCGCCCCCGCTACTGATAAGACGAAGGTCGGCTTACATTGTGACAATGTAAGCCGTTCAATGAGATTTGGCTACCCCGACCCCTGTCGGCCGTCTCGACAATCTTGTTCTTTCGGATCGGCGGCCGGGGCGAGGGTTTCATGACCGTCGTGGCCGGCGTGCGGCGCGATGTGAAACGCAGGAGCACCGGGACGCCGGGCTTACCCGGCCGGGCCACGTCGAACAGCAGGCCATCAGGTGCCTGCACCGCAGGTGGAGGCAGGGGCTGTCCTACACCGTGTCTCGCACGGTTGCCGACAATGCCCTGCGGGTAGGTATCCATGGTGGACCAGGAAGTCCGGCCGACGACCTGCGCCGGCGCTCGCCCGTCAGCGGGTAAGACCGACCACCGTCGCCAGTCGCGCCACGCCGGCCGGCGCAGGCCGCGCGCGGGCGATCTCGGCGATCACGGTACGCGCCAACGGCCGGCACCGAACCTCGGCCGGCGCGACGTGATCCGCGTCGACGAGGGCACGGGCAGCCCCGCGCAGGTCACCCATCTGGAGGTACGCCCGCGCGAGGTCGAGCAGGTACGCGCCCCGATACTCGGCCGGCAGCCGCCGCCACCCCTCCCGCCGCACCACTGTCGAGTGCCGACGCACCGCCTCGGCGGCGTCACCCCGTTGCGCCGCCAGCAGCACCCGGGTCAACTCGACGGCAACCGGCCCGAAGCTGGTGCGGTGCTGATCGTCGTACCCCCGAAGGTTTGCGGCGACGCCCGCGGCCCGGTCGGTCAGCTCGTCGGCGCGGCGGTGCTCGCCGCACCCGCCAGCGGCCAGTGCCGCCTGGAGCAACAGCGTCCCACCCACCGCGCGCTCCCCCGCGCTCCCGGCCCCGCTTCGACGATCATGAGGTTGACGGGGGATTTGATCTCTCCACGGCCCGCCAACCTCATGATCACCGGGGTTAGATGGGGACGCAGCGGTAGGCGGCGGGAGGATGCAGTTCCCGCCGGTTAGGGTCGCGGTCAGGGCTAGGCGGTCGCGGCCCGACGCGCGCAGCGCCTGCCCGACCGACACGGCCGCCGTCGCCGCGAGCGTCTTGTCGTCTTTGGCGGCGGCCATCGCGCGGTCAGCGGCGAGCCACCCGAGGTCGGCCTCGCCGAGCTTGACCAGCAAGGCCGAGGTGATCCGGTACGCCTGCACCAGCAACTCCGGTGACCGCGCGCCCTGGACGACGTCGAGCAGAGCCGGCAACGCCCGCGCCAACTGCGCGTAGTCCGCGTGCTGGTAGGTCAGCCAGGCGTACCCGATCTGCCTTCTTGTCTCACCCGTCGTCTGCTCTGGGGCCTGCGGTGTGTCGTAGCAGGCAAGAGCGGCCCGGATGTCGTCGACCCCATCGACAGTGCCGACCGGTGTGCGCTGCGGCCCCTGACTGAGCAGCACCTCGGGGTTGACCCGCAGCACCTCGGCCAACTCCTGGATCACCGAGTACCGGTCCAGGGAGCGCACACCCCGCTCGACCTTGTCGACCCAGCTCTTCGACCGACAGAGGCGGTCCGCGAGCTGCTGCTGCGTCATCGAGCGCCGCACCCGCCACCGCGCGACCCGCCGGCCGATCGGCAGGTCATCGGTTGTCACGCCGCCACCGCCGATCCGGGACCGCACGGGTCGTGTCCTCCACCGGTAGGCGCTCCGCCTCCGCCTGCGCCAGGAGTCGCTGCTTGGCAGCCTCCTGCTCGGCCGCCTCGGCCTGCTCGCCCTTGCTCGCTGCCTCGTCGCCCTGCCTGCCCGCCTCGGTCAATCGACCCACCACAAGTCCTCCCTCTGTAGGGCCTTCGTGGACAGGACTCGGATCGCAGACAGCGTCGAACTTCGGCTGGGCGCTCGTGTCCTGTCTGGACGACAGGTCTCGTGGACCCAGGCTCTGCCGATTGGTAGTGACAACTTCACCGCGAGTTACGGACGAATGGGGACGTCCTTGCTAGGGTGAGTCGTCCCTACGCCGTCCCTAAGCCCCAGTGACCAGGAGACGCGATGCCGAACGACCGTCTTCGCAACGGGATGCTCAAGAAGGGCGTGACAGCATCGACGCTGGCCGAGAAGCTCGGTGTCGACCCGAAGACTGTCGAGCGGTGGGTGACGCAGACCCGCAACCCGTACCCGCGCTATCGGCACTCCATCGCGGAGCTGCTCGACGAGAGTGAGTCGTACCTGTGGCCGGATGCGCTTCCGACGCAGCGAGCGGTGCAGATCAGCCAGTCGGAACTGGTCCACATCTACCCGCGGCGCGGAGCCGTTCCTACCGACCTCTGGCAGCATCTCCTGGAGCAGGCCAGCCGACAGGTCGGCGTTTTGGTCTACGGAGGGTTGTTCCTGCCGGAGTTCAACCACCGGTGGATCCCGACGCTTCGTGAGAAGGCGTTGGCCGGGGCGCAGGTCGAGTTGCTATTTGGCGACCCGGAGGGCGAGCACATCGCCGAACGTGGAGACGCCGAGGGCATCGGCCCGGCCATGTCCAACAAGATCCTGAACGCGTTGGCCTTCTACAAAGACCTACGGGACCTGGACAACGTGGGGATCTACTACCACGACACCATCCTCTACAACTCCATCTACCGCTTCGACGACGAGATGCTGGTCAACACCCACCTCTACGGCACACCGGCTGCCTACTCCCCCGTGCTGCACCTGCGACGTCTTGGCGGCGGCGACGTGTTCGACAGCTACGTCGCCAGCTTCAACCGAGTCCTCGGCAAGAAGCGGGCCGTGTGGCCCGAGCACTGATCCGTCCGGTGAGAGGTTGACGGCATGGCCCGGATCGAGCACTTCAACAACCCGAACGCCCCGAAGCCGAACAGCATCGTCGTAGCCGTGACACTCTTCGTCCAGGACGGCCAGGGGCGGGTGTTGCTCATCCAACGCACCGACAACGGCCTGTGGGCGTTGCCCGGCGGCGCCCAGGATTTCGGCGAGTACATCGCCGAGACGGCCGTCCGGGAGACGCGCGAGGAGACCGGCATCGAGGTTGAGGTGACCGGGGTGGTCGGGATCTACACGAACCCGAGCCATGTGGTGGAGTACAGCGACGGCGAGGTGCGGCAGCAGTTCTCGATCTGCTTCCGCGGCCGCTACCTCTCAGGTGACCCGACGACCAGCGAAGAGTCATCGTCAGTGCGTTGGGTGGCGCAAGACCATCTGGACCAACTTTCAATCCATCCCTCCATGCGACTTCGGGTCAACCATGGATTCCAGTGGCGTCCCGAGCCCTATGTCGGCTGAGCTGACATGCGTAGTTGGGTCCTACGTATCGCGTCTTGAAGCATCGGCTCAGCTTTGTGCCAGAACCGCGTCACAACGTCGTCCGGACCGTAGCGCTGCCGGATCTCCGCCAACCTCTCATCGACGGTGAGGTCCTGACCATCTGGACCAGTCGTCATGTCCGCGTACCAGAGTGCATCCGATGTAGCCGTCTCCTCACGGGGAAACTCGCTGGCCAAAGCGTGGCTCAGGCCGCGCTCGTGTGCTTCGTACGAAGCGCAGGAGTGATGGGCAACCAGAGCAGCGACTCGAGCGTCGAAGCCGCGGCGCTGAAGCCAGCGCGCACCGTCCAGCGAGTGCAAACCCGTATCGGCGACATCCAGGGCGTATCCAATGTCGTGGAGCCACGCAGCCGCCGTCAGCAGGTCCGCATCGTCTCCGACCAGGTACGCAAGCTGCTCAGCCTTGGCGGCCACCGCCTGTACGTGCAGCCACCGACGGGGTAAGTAGCTCCGCAGGTGACGCTGCGAGGTTGCCGCAGCCAACTCTGAGTAAGTACCCACACGGAAATTCTATGAGGCCCAATTGGTTGGGCCGCCTACCCACCCTCGGCCCGTCCGCTAGCGTCACCGAGGTGACCTGGACGGAGCCCGTCACCTGGTACGCCAACCTGGCTTCCTTCTACGCCGCCGCTGCGGCTTTGATCACCGATCCCGACGGCAATCTGCTGCTCGTCAAACCCACATACCGCGACCACTGGGCCTTCCCCGGCGGCTATGTCGACGAGGGCGAATACCCACATGATGCCTGCGCCCGCGAGATCCGAGAGGAGTTGGGGATCTCGGTGCTGGTGGGCAACCTTCTTGTAGTCGACTGGGCACCGCCCGCCGGGCAGCGGCCACGCGCGATCATCAGCTTCACGTTCGACTGCGGGTCGGTCGACAACCTTGATGGCTTCGATCTGGCGGGACAGGAGTTGGAAGACGTCGCCTTCTTCTCGCGCCGAGAGGCCGAGCAGCGTCTTCCCGACAACGTCGCCACACGAGTCGAGTCGGCGATGAGCGGCCGTGACCTACACGCTCCGCTGTACCTTGCTGGCGGTTTCGTCGTCCCACTGCCGTCCGTCGACGGGGCGGAACAAGCAGCAGGACCTTGGTGGCAGACTGCCTGACGACAATCCGGCTTATAGATCGACTCGTCGGTGGACCACCGGCTCCACAACAGACTAATCGGCACTTCTACGAGCGGATCGCCTCGGCACGTCAAGGACCCGCTTAATTTTGTCAACGCCTGGGAGGATCGCTGGTGCAAGGAGCCGAAGGGTCGCGGGGTTGCCATCCGAAGGGGCACGGGATCGTCTCGCCGCCATGACGTTGACGGCAGGCCGCCCCATGCCATAGTCCGTCTGTTGATACTGGGGAAAGATGCGCGTTCAGATCATTTACAACTTTTACTTCGACTACGCTCTCCCGCGTCTTGACGTTTCGGAGCCCATCAGGTTGCACATTCACATAAACGGCAAGTACGAAGCTGACGCCTTCATTATGGGCTGGGATTCCACCAACGACCTAGATCCGCTTTTCCATGCCGAGAATGGCCTGACGTTGGCAAGCGCAGAACTTAACCTTCGCCCGATTGACCGACCAGGGCTGTTGGCGCATCGCGTCTCTGATCACGTTCTGGATCGACTGATGGTTATTATGGAGTGGGATGCGGAAATCGGTCCTACACAGGACGGAACGGATCCACAGGTCTGGCTTCAGAGGTCGGCTTCCCTGGCTGATAATCTCTTGGATCATCTAAGAGTCGTGTCTGCCTCCCCGCGAGTCAAGCGGATACCCCGATACTGGAAGCTTGGACACTCGGAATTCGTAATAGCCTGTCCTCATACTGAATCTTGGTTCAACAAGGACGACGGGTCCCCGCTGCCCATGTTCGATGGTATGAACAGTTTCAACTCGACTGGCTCCATCGTAAACCCGGAGTCGGGCACCATTGCTATGGCTGACCTTCAGCGAAGCTTGACTGCGGAGCAGGACCCGCCCCTGCATGCCAGTTTGCTCATCGACGCGCAAGAGGCCCTTACCACTCTAAGCATTCGACAGGCCGTCTTATCTATCGGCTCTGCCTGTGAAGTGCGAGCGACAACGTATGGAGAGAATCAGAGGAGAATACGCCAGAGTAAAGTGAAGGCGGCGATTGCGCCGCGAAACGGTCTCTCGTTTGCGGATCGATACTTCCATCACCTGCCCCACGAGACGTGCGGCCGATCCCTCAAACACGAGAACCGAGATGCCTTCGAAAAGATTCAGGCCGCCTATAACGAGAGAAACAAACTTATCCACACAGGGAAACTCAGCGCGCAGTTAGCCGCGGAGCAGGAGCTTGATCAATACCGGGCGGTGAGCCTTTGGATCGCGGCAGCGGAAGCGGCCTGCCGTTGGATTGGAGACCTACCGACGGAGGTAGATGCGACGGCTTGAGGAGCCGGCATCGCTGGAACTGTGCCGCCCGAGCCAGTAGGTGGCAGAAGCTCGGTTGACCGCTGGGGGTTAACTCCTCGATGGGAGACTTAGGGAGCTGGGAGATTGTTTTGCAATAGCTACTGACAAACCTGGAAGGCTTGCGGAACCGCTGTTCTTTTTCAGCAAGGTCAATCTTGACCTCGGTGAGCGCTATTCGCGAGGCCGGACTGGACGTTGCGCTTGCGAAAATCGATCTCGTCAAGGCTGGAAATATTCCATCCTCCCATCGGACCGAAGCGGAAGGTAGCGCGGCGCGCAGCCGTGAGTATGATCGCGACGAAAGAATGCGACTGGTGATACTGCAAACCGCAGACGTGCTGTCGGTGGGCGACCTGCCGCCTCTAGTCACCTGATTTGTCACACCTGAGTTGGCGACAATTGTGGCGGATCGGTACGGGTCACACCGAGCCACATCCCGCAGAGCAGCCCAGGGCCAAGATGACGTTAACTTTGGCAACGCGAGGCTTACGCCCACCCGATAAGGTGGCGGCCGCCGGTCGGCGTCTGGCGACCGCCCCCACGCTCGGTCAGCTCGCGTACACCTCCAGGGCTGACAACTGCCCGGCCGGCCAGCCGGTGTTGCCGGTGACGGTGACCCGCACGTAGCGGGTCTGCGCGGCACTGAAGGTGATCGTCACCTGGTTGCCGCTGGCCGGGTCGAAGATGCGCCCCGCCGAACCCGACAGCGTGCCAAAACTGCCCCCGTCGGTGCTGCCCTGCACGGCGACGGTCTGCGTCCGGGTGCCCCAGGCCGATGACGGCGGCAGCTTCAGCACCACCCGTCCGACAGTGCGCGTCGCACCCAGGTCGACCTGGACCCACTGCGGGAACGCGTTGTTGGCGCTCTCCCAGTAGCTGTTCGCGTCACCGTCGACCACGTTGCCCGACCCGTAGCTCTGAACGTGGCTGCTCTCCGCGGTGGACCGACCCCGGGCGAGGTCCGCGTTGGCTGCGGCGTCCGTAGTGACCGTGACGGCGGAGGACGCGCTGGAGGTGTTCCCGGCCGCGTCGCGCGCGGTGACCGTGAAGGTGTACGCGGTGGAGGCGTTGAGCCCGCTCACTGTCGCCGTGGTGCCGGTGACGGTGGCGACGACCGTGCCGCCCTGGCGCACCTGGTAGCCGGTCACCCCGGTGTCGTCGGTGGACGCCGTCCAGGCCAGGGACACGCTCGTCGACGTCTTGCCGGTGACCGTGAGGCCGCTCGGCGTGCTCGGCGGGTTGTCCGGGACGGTGGTCCCGGCGTACACCTCGACCTGGGCGAGTTGGGCGGCCGGCCAGCCGGTGTTGCCGCTGATGCTGAGGCGGACGTAGCGGGTCGTGGTGGTCGGCAGCGTGCGGGTGACGGTGTTGCCGGTGGCCGGGTCGAAGGCGAACGCGGAGGCCCCGGCGATGGTCGCGAAGGATCCGCCGTCGACGCTGCCCTGCACGGTGATGGTCTGGGTACGCGCGCCCCAACCGGCGGGCAGCCGCACCACGAGCTTGTTGACCTGGTGGCTGGCGCCGAGGTCGACCTGCCACCAGTGCGGGAACGCACCGCCGCCGCTCTCCCAGTAGCTGCCGGCGTTGGAGTCCACCGCGTTTCCGGACGGGAAACCGCCCCCCTGGCTGCTCGCCGAGGTGGACCGGCCGGCGGCCAGGTTCCCGGTGGCCGGCGGCGGGGTGCCGACCATCGGCGGCGTCGGGCGTACGGCGGTGAGCGCGAGCTGCCCCTTGAGCATCCGACCACCGTCGGCGGTGATCCGCAGGTAGTAGTCGGAGGAGCAGGCCACGCCGTCCTCGTCCAGGGCGCGGATGTTCGCGCCGGCCGGGGTGGTGGCCTGGGTCTCGGACGTCTTGGCGATCTGGTTGCCCTCGTTGTACTCGTCGTACATGGACACGTACAGGCCCTGGGAGCCGAGCCGGACCATGTTGTAGATGTGCCGCCAGTAGAAGTCGCCGTGCTTGCGGTGCCCACCGGCGAGGTCACCGGGCATCACGCAGGGCAGGTAGTCGATGCCGTGCGCCGCGCAGTCGGCCATGTCGCCGACGTTGACGTTGTTGTAGTACGAGTCGAGTTCCTCCACGGTCCTGGCCCGGTAGACCATCCACGGCGAGATCGCGTGGAACGCGTGGTAGACGTCGAGGAAGCCGGGGCGGGAATCCTCGATGCCCTGCCGCCACCAGGTGGGTACGCCACCGATGACGTAGCAGCCCTGCGCCTTGAACCAGTTGATGACCTCCAGGCAGGGCCCGGGGGTGAAGGGTCGGCTCGGTTCGCTGAAGCCGAAGCCCCAGATGCAGACGACCGGCTTGCCGTTCTGCCGGGCGTACGCGCTGGACGCGGTGTGCGTGGACATCTTCGTCGTCCAGTCGGTCTTGATGTCCGCCTGGAAGGTCAGCCAGTCGGTGACGTCGTACATGATGTAGAACTTGCGGTTGTAGCGCTCGGCCGCGGAGCGGACCTTCACCGTCATCGCGTCGCGGGTCGGCCCCTCGTCGCCCGTCGGGTTGAACCGTTGCAGGGCGGCGGTGTCGCAGCCGTACTCCTGCATCCACCGGAAGTGGGTGTCCACCGTCTGCTGGTCGTAGGAGGAGAAGAGGGTGGCCGGCTGGCCGTTGCCGAGGTTGGGGTACGCGGTGGGATAGCTGCGCGTGTACTCGCGCATGTCCGGCCAGGACACGATCGTGGTGTTCGCGGGCGAGGGCGGCTGGAACCGGTCGCGGCTCCAGTGCCACCAGCCACCGATCGGCGCGGAGTCGCCGGGGGCACTGAACCAGCCCTGGTAGCCGACAGTCACCTTGCCGACCACGTCCCCGGGGGGACTGGCGGCGGAGGCGGGGCTGGCCAGGGTGGTGAGCAGCTCGGTGGTGGAGGCGGCGGCGAGGGCGGACCCGCCCAGCACCGACGTGACGAACCTGCGGCGGGAGACCGCCATGAGGACCACTCCTTCGGGACGGAAGGCATTGACGGTCATCGTGGCAGCAGTGAATGCCGCACCGCAAGAGTACGACTAATGTATGAAAATACTTGCCAGCCGACGGGAATTAGGTGCGTCTGGTGCGCACGGCCGCGCGTGCTGGCGGCCGGGTCCGTCGCGCCGACTACTGGGAGGTCATCACCCGTTCGAGGTCGAGCATCGGGGTGAGGAGCCGACCACCCTGGCGACGGCGGGCGTCCCGCACCGTCATCCGTACGCCCTCGGTGAAGTTGACCTTCGGGTACCAACCGAGCAGTTCACGAGCCTTCCTGGTGTCCAGCGCCATGTTGCGCACCTCGCCCGGCCAGGGCAACGGCTCATACCGGGCCGCGTTACCGACGCCGGAGGCCTCCCGGACGGTGTCGTACACCTCGTTGATGCTCGTCTGCCGCCCGGAGGAGATGTTGACCAGCCCCACCCCGTTGTGCAGACAGGCGACGGCCACCGCCTCGGCGACGTCACTGACGTGGATGAAGTCCCGCGACTGCGTGCCGTCGTCGTAGATCACGACCTGGCGACCGCCGAGCAGGGCATCGGCCATCAGGGACACGACGCCGCAGTCGCCGCCCTCCTGCCGCGGCCCGTAGACATTGCCGAAGACCATCGACGTGTACGACAGGCCGTGCTGGCGTCCGTACCAGTCGAGATAGTGGACGGCGGCGGCCTTGCTGATGCCGTACGGGCTGATCGGCGCGAGCGGGTGATCCTCGCGGACCGGCAGGTCGTGGGCGGGGACGCTGCCGAAGATGGCGCTGCTGGCCGCGTTGACCACCAGCCGCACGCCGCTGCGGGCGCACGCGTCGAGCACGTTGACGGTGCCGAAGACGGTCACGTCGGCGTCGTACAGCGGGCGGGCCGCGGGAACGCTCGGTTGCGCGGCGAGGTGCACCACAACGTCCGGCTGCCACGTGTGGATGACCTCGACACCTTCCGGCGTACGGATGTCACCCGTGACGACGTCCGCCTCGGTCAGTCCGCTGTAGGCGGCGTCCGCCAGATTCTCCAGCCGGCCGGTGGAGAAGTTGTCGAGCACCCGGACCTGGCTGCCCAACAGCATCAGCCGGGCGACCACGTGGCTGCCGATGAAGCCGGCACCGCCCGTGACGAGAACGCGCCGGGGTGTCAGGTCCGTCGACGGCTCGACGCCCACGGCAGTTGCAGGCAGGTCCATGTGGAACTCCTTGGAACGACAGGGCTGTGGGCCGCTTCGGAAACCAAGATGGCCGGGCCCGACAGTAACCCACCAAACAACTACGAACAGGACTTTTCATCCAACCCAGGAGGGCCTATAGGAGCTTTGAGGCGTAAAGTCCTTTTTTGCCCATCTGACACCCCGTGCGGGCAGCTCGTCGGCGGACCGAGCGCGTTCGACGGCAGACTGTGGACACTCCCCTAGACCTCGCGCGGCCCGCCCCGAGCACACCGCAGCAGTGAGAGCCGGCGGGGCCGCAGCCGTCGTGGCCCGGCCCCGCCGGCACACCCGCGTACCGAACGCGTCACCTCAGGCCGAGAAGTTGCGGAACAACAGCGACGCCAGACCCAGCGCCAACGCCAGGTTGAACACCGTGGCACTGGCGAACACCGCCACCGGACGCCAACCGGCCTCCCGCAACGACGCGACCCGGACCTCCAGGCCGATGCTGACGAACGCCAGGATCAGGAACCAGACGCGCAGGTCGTTGACGATGGCAATGGTGGCCTTGCCGTCCGCACCTGCCGCGTCCAGATACCAGGTGGCGATGACCGAGGCGGCTATGAAGCCCAGGACGAACTTGGGAAACCGCGTCCACAGCTCGCGCAGGCCCGGCCGTTCCGCGCCGGGCCGCCGCTCCACCCGCAGCGTGAAGTACGCGGTGAGCGCGACCGCGACCACCCCCATCAGCGCGTTCTGGGTGACCTTGACGATGCTGGCGATCTGGAGGGCCTCCTCACCGGCGATCGCCCCGGCGGCGGTGACCGCGGCGGTGGTGTCGATGTTGCCGCCGATCCAGGCGCCGGCCACCGCGTCGGACAGCCCGAACACGTCCGCCAGCCAGGGCAGGATGAAGATCGACGGCAGCGCGAAGATGATGACCAGGCTCGCCGTGTAGGCCAACTGTTCCCGGCGCGCCCGGACCGCACCGGCCGCGGCGATGGCCGCGCTGACCCCGCAGATCGACACCGCCGACGCGAGCAACGCGCGCAGCTTGTCGTCGAGGCCGAACCGGCCGGCCAGCCACCAGGTGAACAGGAAGACCCCGCTGATCAGCAGGATCGCCTGGGCGATTGCCGGGCCGGCGGCACTGGCGATGACGGCCAGGTTGATCGAGGCCCCGAGCAGCACCAGTCCGGTCTTGATGAAGAACTCGGTCCGGAACGCGGCGGCGATCCGGTCCCGCCACCCGAGCAGCGTGACGGCGACGTTGCCCAGCAGGCCGAGCAGGATGGCGTAGACCGGGTACTCGATCGCCGCACCGACATCCTCCACGGCGGTGCCGTCGGCCCACCCGGGGACGTTCTGCTCCAGGTAGCGGGTGAGCGCGGCGAGACCGACCACGATCACCAGGCCGAGTGCCGTCCAGGCCCAGAACGTGCCGTCCCGCGTCGTGCCGACGGGACCGGCCGGGTCGGCCGTGCGGATCTCGTCGACCGTGCGCGTCTCGTCCGTGGTCATCAGGGCACCAGCCCGGCGGGGATGGCACCGAGCAGGACCAGGGCGAGCAGGGCCAGACCGAGGATGGTGGCCACCCAGTCCTCGTTGAACGCGAGCCGGGACTCCCCGGCGGTCGGCGGGGTGGACGATGGCTTGTCGGTTGTCATGACGTACCTCCATGGGGGCGGACCGATCCGGCCGGGCCGCATCGGTGCAGAGCGCGTTGGCAGGTGTGCGCAGTGACGCCGGCGACCAGTGGGGTCAGGGGTCGGCGTGCGATCCGACAGCGGGCAGGCTGAGGGAGGCGGTGGCGCGGGTGCTCAGTTGGCGGCCGGCGTGCCCGGACAGAGCCCGGAGGCGACCCGCATCAGATCCACGACCCGGCGGGACGTGAGGAGCGGACCGATCGACATCGGCCCATTTTCCTACCGACTCGATAGGAATTCAAGAGCGTGCGCGGGGCCGGGACGACAACGGGGGTCGGAGCCTGTCGACTCCGACCCCCGTTCGCCACGCCAGACCCGTTACGGGGCCGGGTACCGCGCGAGGTAGACCGGCGCGCCGACCTTGGTCATGTCGGCCGCCGCACCGACGCCGTTGACCACGTGGTCGATCGTGCCGGCACTGAGGTTGACGGTCATGACGTGGTGCAGCCGCACGCCCGGCCGGTCCGGCACCTCGAAGCCGTTCTCGGTGTGGATCGACGGGTTGTTCTGGTTGAAGACGTACACCCCGCCGCCGTGCAGGGTGTGGTGCCGCACCCGGTCGGCGACCTTGTAGCCGGCCCACCCCTCGACCGGGCCGTTCATCCAGTCGGCCTGCGTCGGCGGGTCGTACGGCAGCTCGTTCTGGTACAGGATCGTGGTGCCGTGCTCGCCGTTCCAGACCGTGTTGTAGCGCTGGAAGTGTTCGACGAAGAGGCCGGTCGCTGTCACGTGGTCGCCGTTGATGACGGCCCCGTAGCGACCGGTGTTGGTGCGCCAGCGGTCGGTGTCACCGTTGACGCCCTCGGTGAAGCCCTCCACGCCGTGGTCACCGCGCCACACCCAGGTGTGGTCGATGAGCACGTTGTCGCTGTTGACCTCCAGCGCGGTGTTCGTCCGCCCGATGTGCGGACCACCGACCCGGAAGTACACGTCGGACAGCGTGGTCGGGTTCGTCGGGCTGCTGGCGTTGTGGCCGTGCTGACGACCCACCCGCAACAGGACCGGCGACTCGACGAGGCCCGCGTCGATCGTGACGCCCGCGACGATCACGCCCGGGACGCCTGCGACGTCCAGCGGGATGGCGCCGTTCACCGCGGTGAGGGTGGCGTGCCCGATGCCGAGGACCACGGTGCCGGGCCGCCGGACCTCGATGCTGCGGGCGATGTCGTACGTGCCGGGGGTGAGCAGCAGGTGCTTGCCGCGCGCGAGGTGGCTGTTGATGACGCGCACCGAGTCGGTCGGCTTGGCGATGAAGAAGTCACCGATGTCGAGGGTCCGCCCCGGCGTCATGCCGTCGGCCCAGGAGATGCCCCGACTGTCGCGCTGCGCGGCGGGCACCCGCACCTGGTAACGACCCTTGCCGTCGACGAAGAGGTACGGCTTCTCCCGACTGAGCGGGGTGCTCTCCAGGGTGGTGTAGGGCGGGTCGGGGAAGGTGGCGTCGTCCGGCGCGCCCTCGACCCCCGCGAAGACCTGGTTCCACACCGCGTTGGACCAGCCACCGACCTCGCTGTTACGGGTCAACCACTGCTGCTGGGAGCCGTTCGTGGTGGCCGGCAGCCGCGAGTCGGCGATGAATCCGCCGCTGGCGTACTGCGGGCCGGCGGTGCAGTAGTCCATCAGCGACAGACCACCGCCGCTGATGTCCAACCGGCGCATCGACACCGCCTGGGACACCGCCCAGAAGTTCGCCGTCGACCGGCAGTCGTCCTGGCCCGCAGCGTTGATGGTGAGTGACAGGTTGGAGATGGTGCGCCAGAAGTTGACGAGGGCGAGGCAGTTGCCGGTGCCGCCGTCGGCCAGGCAGCGGTTGTAGACCTCGAGCTTGCCGTTGACTGTGACGTCGGTGGGCGAGGCGCCCAGGCCGGAGACCTCGGTGTAGTAGCCGACCCTGGCCTGTAGGGGCTGCTCGGCCGTGCCGTACCTGCCCGGCTTGAACAGGTAGGCGTGCCGCTCGGTGCCCATCTCGTTGCCGACCTGCCGGGCGTGCGCCGCATCCAGGGTCTGCTGGATCTCGGCGACCGGCATGGACGGGTCGAAGATCGTCACGTTCGGCCCGAAGTCGGGTGCGCCGACCGTCGGGCGGCCGGCGGTGGCGGCCGTGCCGGTCGTCGCGACCGCGGTGGTCACCAGAAGGGCAAGGATGAGGGTACGTCGGGACGGGTTTGCCATGCGGTTCGTCCTCTCCGCTGGCCGGAGGCGTACTCCCGGCACAGCTGGGGCGGTGAGAGCGCTCTCTGGCGGGTAGACATGTTTCTACCCGTTGGATCGACCGCACGCCATGACCGGGGGCGGCGAACTTCCGGCCGGACGGGTGAGAATGGGAGGTGACGCGAGGAGGCGCGCATGCAGATCGACTCGTTGCCCCACCTGGACGAACACGCCACGCTCATCGCGGCGGACACCGACCGGGTCTGGCCCCACCTCACCGACGTCGTCGAGAGGTCGTTCTCGCGGCGCGGCATGAGCGAGTACGCCCGCCTGATAAGTGCCGCCGACCCCGTCACGTCCGGGCCACGACCACTCACCGAGGGGTCGACATTCCCCGGCTTCCACGTCGCCACCGCGATCCCCGGCCGCACGTTGACCCTGCGAGGCAGCCACCGGTTCTCCACCTATGCGCTCATCTTCCGCCTCGAACCAGCCGAGCCGGGCCGCTCCCGCCTGCGGGCCGAGACGCGAGCCGCCTTTCCCGGCCTCACCGGCGGCCTCTACCGGCAGATTCTGCTGACGTCCGGCGGTCACGTGATCGGCGTCCGACGGATGCTCGCGACCGTCCGCCGCCGATCCGAACAGGATCGACCGGAGCGAGGATACGGTCCGTACCGGCAGAGCTAGACGGACGATCCGAGCTCGGTCAGGAACTCGTCGATCATCGGGGCCAGCCAGTCGGCGCGCTGCGGGATCGAGGTGTGCGTGGTGCCCGGCAGAACTGCCAGCCGGCAGGCCGGCAGACCGGTCAGGTCGCCGGGCACCGCGCCGCCGAGCAGTCGGAACATCGCCACCGCGTGTTCCGGTTGGACGATGTCCGAGTCGGCCAGCACGATCATGGTCGGTGCGGCGAGCGCCCGGATCTGCTCGGGCGTCCACTGCGGCAGGTTCGCGTCCAGCACCTTCATCTTGGTGACCAGGTTGGCCCAGCCCGCCGGGTCCGGCGCGGTCCGGAGGTACTCCTCGTGGAACTCCGATCCGTGCAGGTGCTCGGGTTGCAGGTCCTGGATCCCGTCGAGCAGTCCCGGGTGCAGGCCGTCGTCGTCGAAGCTCACCGAGGCGAGCACCAACCGCCCGACCCGGTCGGGGTGATCGGTGCCGAGGCGCAGCGCGACCGCCGCGCCCATGCTCCAGCCGTACACGTCGGCGCGCTCGACGCCCAGCCGGTCGAGCAGCTCGACCACGTCGGCGGCGAAGTGCTCGACGGTCAGCGGACGATCCACGTCCGGGGTGCGGCCGTGTGCCTGCAACTCGACGGCGATCACCCGCCGGGTCTTCGCCAGGAGCGGCAGGATCGTGCCGAACGAGGTGTCGATGCCGGAGAGCGCTCCGTGGATCAGCACCAGCGGGCGACCAGTGACGTTGCCGTGCTCTTCGTGATAGATGTCCATGACCACACGGTGCGCCGACGCGCTTACGGTTGGCTTCCGGTCGGCTTACCGACGCTGAAGACCTGGTGCGCGTTGGTGGAGCGTACGCGTCCAGGGTGGCCCGTCCCGGCGTGGTCAGTTCGCTGGGCGTGATGGCGAGGCAGACCGGTGCCGCGGAGATGGTCGGTGGGTGGGCCATGCGGTCAGGGCCAGTTCGGCGACCTGGGTGAGTTCGGTCTTGTCGGCTCCGTCTCGGGCGCGTTGTGACATTCCTTGGATGACGGCGGCGAAGTATCCGGCCAGGGCGTGGGGGTCGGTGTCCCGGGGTAGTTCTCCTGCTTGTCGTGCGGCGGTCAGGCGGTCCTGGAAGACCCTGAGGTTGGCGTTGCGCAGGTCGCGGAGGAACGTCTCGATGCCGGCGTCCTGGACGGCGACATTGGTGGCGGCGGTGATGGTCAGGCACCCGGCCGGGTGGGAGGGGTCGGGGTAGATTTCCGCGGCCTCGCGCAGGATGCGGGTGAACGCGGCGTAGGCGGTGGGCTCCTCCCCGAGGGCCGCACCCACGAAGGCGCCGACGGGTGAGGATCCGTAGGTGGCCACCACCTCCTTGAACAGCGACTGTTTGTCGCCGAACGCGGCGTACAGGCTGGCTGGCCGGATACCCATCGCCTCGGTGAGCTCACTGATCGAGGTGGCCTGGTAGCCGCGCTCCCAGAACAGCCGGGTAGCCGCGGCCAGCGCCGCGTCGCGGTCGAAGGTCCGGGGGCGTCCCCGTGTCGCGCCTGCCGTACTCATGACCCCCATTGTAGAGCTATCGCTCAACAATGGGTGCTAGTGTGTTTGTTGAGTCATCGATCAACAAATGGAAGGGGCTGGACATGGGTGCGCACGCACTGGACGGCAAGGTCGCACTGGTCACCGGAGGCAGCAGGGGGATCGGTCAGGCCATCGCCCAGCGACTGGGCCGAGACGGCGCCGTCGTCGCCGTCGCCTACGCCCGCGACCAGACCGCCGCCACCGAGGTCGTCGAGCGGATCGGCAAGAACGGCGGCCGGGCCTTCGCGATCCGGACGGAACTGGGCAGGCACGGCGACGCGGCCGCGCTGTGGGCCGCCTTCGACGCTCACATCGGCACCCACGCGCCCGGCGGCGGCGTCGACATCATCGTCAACAACGCCGGGATCGGCCGTAGCGCCGATCTGGCCTCGCTCACCGAAGAGGAGTTCGATGAGGTCTTCGCTGTGAACGTCCGGGCACCGTTCTTCATCGTCAAGGAAGGGCTGAAGCGGCTGCGCGACGGCGGCCGGATCATCAACATCTCCAGCGGCGTGGCTCGCCTGGCCATGCCTGAGGTCATCGCCTACGGGTCCACCAAGGGCGCCCTGGACACGTTCACCCTCAACCTGGCCAAGCTCCTGGGCCCGCGTGGCATCACCGCCAACTCGGTGGCTCCCGGCATCGTCGACACCGACGTCAACGCCGGATGGCTGCGCGGAAACCCTGGCGCCCAGGCCCACGCCGCTTCCCTGGCCGCCCTCGGACGCGTCGGGGAACCCGCCGACATCGCCGACATCGTCGCCTTCCTCGCCTCCGACGACGCCCGCTGGGTCACCGGCAGAGTGATCGACGCAACCGGCGGCGCCGGACTTTGAGCCCTCAGATGGCCCGGCTTCCTAGCGGGGGCCGGGCCTGACTACCACCGCTCGAAGCTGCGCCGTCCTCCAACCAGAGCGACCAAGCCGATCATCAACCAGCCCCTCCAACCCGGCACGCTCCGGACTCATTCGCGTACCAGGTCGTAAGATGTCGGCCGTGCAGTTCGGGGTGCTCGGGCCGCTCGCCGTGTCCACCGACGACGGCGAGCCCGTGGTGGTGCCCGGCACGAAGGTGCGCGCGTTGTTGGCCGACCTGCTGGCCAACCGCAACCACGTGGTCTCCGCGGACCGCCTCGTCGACGACCTGTGGGGCGCCGACTCCCCCGCCAACCCCCTGGGCGCCCTCCAGGTGCGGGTGTCCCAGTTACGCAAGGCACTCAACGACGCCGAGCCGGGCGCCCGCGAGTTGGTCGAGTCCCGACCGCCCGGCTACCTGCTGCGCACCGCCACCGTCGACGCCGACCGGTTCGCCGAGTTGGCCCGCAGCAGCGACGCCGACCGGTTGACCGAGGCGCTCGGGCTGTGGCGCGGCGAGGCGTACGCCGACGTGGCCGACGCCGAGTTCGTCCGAGCCGAGGCGGCCCGCCTCGCCGAGCAGCGCCTCGCCGTGCACGAGCGGCTGGCCGAGGCCCGACTGGCCCGGGGCGAGCACGACCTGGTCGCGGCCGACCTCGCCGAACTGATCGCCCGGCATCCGCTGCGCGAGGGCCTACGCGCCGTGCAGCTACGCGCGCTGTACGCGGCCGGCCGCCAGACCGAGGCGTTGGACAGCTACGCCGACCTGCGCGAGCGGCTCGCCGAGGAGTTGGGCCTCGACCCGGGCCCGGAGCTGGTCGCCCTGCACCGCAGGATCCTCGAACAGGACGCCGGCCTGAGCGCACCGCCGAAGGCCGCGCTCATCCGCAACAGCCTGCCGGCCCAGCTCGACGAACTGGTCGGCAGAGCGGAGGCGCTGGCCGAGCTGCGGGCGCTGCTGCCCCGACAGCGGCTGGTCACACTCGTCGGCCCGGGTGGGGTCGGCAAGACCCGACTGGCCACCGAGACGGCCCGCACCCAGTCCTTCCCGGACGGCGTCCAGCTCGTGGAGCTGGCTCCGCTGCCGGCCGGCGACCCGCGCGTCGCCGAGCAGGTGCTCGCGGCGCTGGGCGCCCACGAGGCCGCCGGCACGAGCCTGCCGGCCGGCGACCGCCTCGTCACCGCCCTGCGACACCGGCACCTGCTCCTCGTCCTCGACAACTGCGAACACGTGATCGAGCCGGCCGCCGAGCTGGTCGCCCGACTGCTGCGGGACGCGCCCGGGGTGAGCGTGCTGGTCACCAGCAGGGAGCCCCTCGGGTTGACCGGCGAGCTGCTCTGGGACGTACCCCCGCTGCCCGTGCCGGCCGACGGTGACCTGGACGCGGTCCGGCGCTCGGCGGCGGCCCGGTTGTTCGCCGCCCGCGCCGCCGCGCAGCAGCGCGGTTTCCGGCTCGACGAGCAGACCGCGCCGGCGGTGGCGCAGCTCTGTCGCCGCCTCGACGGGTTGCCGCTGGCACTGGAGTTGGCCGCGACCCGGGTCCGCGCCCTCGGTGTGCGGGGCGTGGTGGACCGGCTCGACGACCGTTTCCGGTTGCTCACCACAGCGCAACGGGACGTGCCCACCCGGCAGCGGACACTGACCGCGGTGATCGGCTGGAGCTGGGACCTCCTGGACCCGGCCGACCGGGAGGTGCTGGCCCGGTTGGCGGTGTTCCGGGACGGTTGCACCCCGGAGGCCGCCGAGCACGTCTGCCACACCGACCTGGACACCCTCGCGCGGCTTGTGGACCGGTCGCTTGTCGTGCTCGACGACTCCGGCGCCGACCCGCGCTACCGGCTGCTCGAATCGGTCGCCGCGTTCGGCCTGGACCGGCTGACCGACGCCGACGAGGTACGCGCGCGGCACGCCGCCTACTTCACCGAGCTGGCCGAACGCGCCGACCCCGAGCTGCGCGGCGCCGACCAGCAACGATGGCTGGCAGTGCTGGACGCGGAGACGGCGAACCTGCGCTCGGCGCTGGCCCACGGCGGCGGGTTGCGCCTGGCGGTCGCCCTGAGTTGGTACTGGTATCTGCGCGGCCGGCTCACCGAGGCACGGCAAGCCCTGGCCGTGCCCGGTGACCCGGGCCAGGAGACCCGTGCGGCCCCCTGGCGGGTCGGCTTCGCCCTGTCGCAGGGCGAGGCGATCGCACCTGACGACGTACGCGCCGCGGTGGCGATCGACCCGCACGGCCACGCCGCCTGGTTCGCGGCCAACGCGGTGATCGAGCACGGCGACCTGGCCCTGGCGGCGGAGCTGCTGCCCACCGCCGCCGTCGACACGTGGACCGAGGCGGCGGTGCTCACCTCCCGGGCCCACCTCGCGCACGCCAACGGTGACCAGGCCGCCCTGGAGCGCACGGCGACCCGCAGCGCCGCACTGTTCGCCGACCTCGGCGACCGGTGGGGTCGACTCCGGGCGACCGAGTGGGTGGGTGGGCTCGCCGACATGCGCGGCGAGCACGAGCGCGCCGTCGCGCTGCACCGGGAGGGGCTGCGCTGGGCCGAGGAGTTGGCGCTGTGGCCGCAGGTCTGCGCGGAGCTGTCCTGGCTGGCCTGGCTCGCCGTACAGACCCGCGACTACGCCCAGGGTCGGGAGTTGGCCGAACGCGCGTACGGACTGGCGGTTGAGCAGGGTTCGCCCGGCGCGCTGGTCTTCGCGGAGATGAGCCTCGGCCTGGCCGCCCGCCGCGACGGCAAGCTCGACCTGGCCGTCACCCACCTCACCAACCTCGTCGACCAGGGCCGGGGCGAGAACCAACCCGCGCTCTACCTGCCGATGGTCCTGGTCGAGCTGGGCTACGCGATCGAGCAGGGCGGCGACCCGGACGCGGCGCTGGCCCTGCACATCGAGGCGTTCGAGGCCGCCGAGGCGATGGCGACGATGCGCGACGCGGTCGGCCCGCTGGAGGGGATGGCGGCGGCGACGCGCTCCCCCGAGGTGGCCGCCCGGCTGCTGGGCGCAGCTGCCGCCGCCCGGCTCGCCACGCAGTCCCCCGCCGCGCCGGCCGAACGCGACGACACCCACCGGACGGCCGCACGGCTGCGGGCCGAACTCGGGCCGGAACGGTTCGACGCGCTGCTCGCCGAGGGCGCGAAGCTGAGCCCGAGCGAGGCCCGGGCTCAGCTCTGATCTCCGGTCAGGCCGGCGTCTTCGGCGCGTACGAGGCGACGATCACGCCGCTCTTGTGCACCCGGGTGTCGACCAGATCGAACGAGGCCTTGAAATCGGTGAGCGCCACCGTCAGGTTGGCACCGCCCTCCAGCACCGGGTGGATCCAGAACCGGACCTCGTCCACCAGGCCCGCCTTGATCAGTTGGGCGGTGACCGAGCCGAAGCCGTACTGGATGATGTTCTTGCCCTCCTGGGCCTTGAGCTTGGTGACCTCCTCGACCAGGTCGCCCTGGAGCACCTCGGTGTTCTTCCAGGTGGGGCTGGTGAGGGTGGTCGAGGCGACGTACTTCTTGACGTTGTTGAAGTACGCGGCGCCGGTGTTCGGGTCGCTCTCGTCCATCTTCGGCCAGGCGGCGGACATGCCGTCGTAGGTGGCCCGTCCCATCAGCATCGCGTCGGCCTCGGTGGTCTGCGCCCCGGCGAGGCTCATGGCCTCCTCGTCGAAGTACGGCGAGGTCCACATCGGGTTCTCGATGACGCCGTCGAGGGTGATGTAGGTCGAGTTGATGAGCTTGCGCATCGGAATTCTCCTGGCTGTCGGTCGTGTTCTCCGGTGACACCCAGAACTCTGCCGATCTCCACTTACGATCCGCTTCAGACGCCCTTACCGTCGTCCGCGTCCGGGCCGGCCAGTGGGATGGGCAGCGCCTGCGCGGCCACCGTGCCACCGCCGGCCGAGTGCGCCGGCGCGGGCCGGTCCCCGGTGCGGCTGTGCAGCCGCCCGCGACCGGCGGGCCCGGCCCGTCGGGTCACCTCGACCGTCACCATCCACACCGGCGGTGGCGGCGCGGTGAACCGCCCGACACCCCACCGCACCCAGAGTGGGATGCGACCGGCGTCCGCCTCGGCGCGCAGCTTCTGCACCGTACGGGCCCGGTCGGTGTGGTCGACCTCCACCACGACCGGCGGGCCGTCCGGACGGGCACACGCCACATCGAGGACGGAGTGTCGCTGCTCCATCGGCGGCGGCAGCGGCAGCACGCTTGGCGCGCGCCGGTAGACCCGCCAGCCCTGCGCCTCGGCCCACCGCACCACCGAGTCGATCACCCGGGCGGTGACCGCGTCCGCGTCCAGGTCGACGAAGGTCAGCTCGGCCAACCAGCGACCCAGGTCCGCGGCCAACCGCTCACCAGGCGTCGTGACCTCCACCGGCGCAGGATAACGCCTCAGGGCCTGCCGACGGCGGTCGCGGTCGCGGCGAGGTGCTGGGTCAGCCAGGCGGTGGTGGCCGTACGGGCCGCCTCCTGGTTGGCCCGCGCCAGGAAGTCGTGCCCCTCGCCGGTGAGCACCAGGTGCCCGTGCGGCACGTCCCGGGCGGCGAGGGCCCGCGCCACCTGCGCCGACTCCCCGGCCGGCACGTTCGTGTCGTTCGCGCCGTGGATGAGCAGCACCGGCACGTCCAGCCGGTCGATGTGGGTCAGCGGCGACAGGTCACGCAGCAGCTCCGCGTCCCGCCGCGGGTCGCCGTACTTGCTGACGGCGGCGGCGGCGATCCACGGCTCGGTGCCGGCGTAGAAGGTGTGGAAGTCGGAGATGCCGCACTCGGCGACCCCGGCGGCGAACAGGCCGGGGAAGTTCACGAGCACCGCGAGGACCAGGTAACCGCCGTAGGAACGGCCCAGGCAGCCGAGCTGACCGGGCCGGGCGACACCCGCGTCGACGAGAAACTCACCGCAGGCCGCCACGTCGGCGATCGCACCGTAGCGGCCGGCGAGGTTGTCGGCTGCGACGAAGGAGCGGCCGAACCCGGAGGACCCGCGTACGTTCGGCGCGAACACCGCGACACCCTGCGCCACGAGGGCCTGGAACAGCGGGTTGTAGCCGGGGCGCTCCTGCGCCTCCGGGCCACCGTGCAGGCTGATCGCGGTCGGCCAGGGGCCCGGCCCGGCCGGGCGGTAGAGCCAGCCGGAGAGCGGCAACCCGTCCTGGGCGCGCAGGTCGACAAGTTGGGGCGCGACGCCGCCGCCGTTCGTACCCGTGGTCGAGGTGCTCGGCCGCAACGGGCGCAGCGCACCGGTCGGTGGGTCGACAAGCCAGACCTCCCGGGGCTGCACCGGCCCCTGCGCGGTCAGGCAGAGCAGGTCGCCACCGGCGGCGAAGACGGCGTCGTCGAGCACCTCCCCAGGGGCGCCGACGGCCCGCTGCACGCCGTCGGCGAGGTCGAGCAGGCTCAGCTCGCTGCGCCCGCCGTAGGTGTTCCACAGCAGCGCGGCACGGCGCCCGTCCGGGCTCCGCGCCACGTGCTCCAACTCGGCGTCCGACCGCCCGGCGAGCCGGGTCGGCGTCCGCTCCGGTCGGGTCAGGTCGACCCGCACCAGCGCGGCGAGCTCCGAGAACGCGTCGGTGCGGGCCAGCACGCTCGTGCCGTCCGGGCCGAACCAGCCCTGGTCGGTGCTGCCCTGGCTAGTGTCCGGGAACAACCGCCGCCCAACGCCGGTCGCCACGTCGAGCAGCTCCAGCCACCGGGCGTTGCGGGGGCCACGGCGCAGCAGCGCGGCGCCGGCGTCCGGGGTCACGTCCAGGAGCGTGAGCAGCTCACCTTCGGCGAGCACCCGCCGGTGCCCGGTGCCCGCGTCGACCAGGACGGCCCGGCCCTGCTCGTCGGTCTCGGTGACCATCAGGACCGCGCCGTCGGGCAGCCAGCCGGCCAGCGCGGCGCTGCGCCTGCCGAACCCGGCGACCTGCCGGCGTCGCGAACCGTCCGGGCGCAGCACCCACAGCTCGGTGCGGGGCGCGCCACCGGGGGCGACGACGCAGGCCAGCCACCGCCCGTCCGGAGACCAGCTCAGCGCCAGCACCGGCTCGTCACCGGTGGGCAACGCGACGGCCTCGACGCTGTCGACGTCGCGGACCCAGACACCCGGGGCGCCGGCCCGATCGGAGAGGTACGCCACCCGGCGGCCGTCCGGGGACGGCGCGGGCGCGAAGTCCTCGCCGTCGGGCAACTGCGACGGCGGCGCGGGGCGGTGACTCGCGGGCCGGGCCCGTCGGGTGGTGCGCGGCACCTCGGTCCGTACGCTCATCTAAACCCCGATCCGCTGCAACCAGAGCTCCAGCAGCCCGAGCTGCCAGAGCGCGTTGGAGCCCAGCGTGGTCCGCCGGGCGTTCGGCGCGTCCAGCAACTCCTCCAGGTAGTCCTTGCGGAACAGGCCCCGCTCGCGCGCCGGCTGGGCGGTCAGCGCGTCCCGGACGTCGTCGAGCAGCGGCCCGGAGAGGTGCCGGATGGCGGGCACCGGGAAGTAGCCCTTCGGCCGGTCGATCACCTCGTCCGGGACGATGCCCCGGCTCGCCGCCTTGAGCACGCCCTTGCCGCCGTGGGCCAGCTTCAGCGCGGGTGGGCAGGCGGCGGCCAGCTCGACCACCTCGTGGTCGAGGAACGGCACGCGGGCCTCCAGCCCCCAGGCCATCGTCATGTTGTCGACCCGTTTGACCGGATCGTCGACGAGCATCACCAGGCTGTCCTGGCGCAGCGCCGCGTCCAGCGCGGTGTCCGCGCCGGGCGCGCCGAAGTGGGCGGCGACGAACTCCAGGCTCGCGTCGTGGTCGAGCATCCACTCGGGCGCCAGGTGCCCGGCGAGCGCGTCGTGGCGGCGGTCGAAGAACACCCGGGCGTACGCCTCGACGGCGTCCGCGCGGGCCACGTTCGCCATCGGCGGGTACCAGTCGTAGCCGGCCAGGATCTCGTCGGCGCCCTGCCCGGACTGCACCACAGTGATGCGCTGCGAGACCTCCTCGGAGAGCAGGTGGAACGCGACGCAGTCGTGGCTGACCATCGGCTCGCTCATCGCCGCGATGGCCTCGTGCACGGCGGGGACGAACCGGCTGGCACCGATGCGGATCTGCTGGTGGTCGGTGTCGAAGTGGCGGGCCACCAGGTCGGAGTAGTGGAACTCGTCGCCGCTCTCCCCCGCCGCCGCCTCGAACCCGATGCTGAAGGTGGCCAACCCGGTCTGGCCCTGCTCGGCCAGCAGCGCGACGATCAGACTGGAGTCGAGACCGCCGGAGAGCAGCACCCCGACCGGCACGTCGGCGACCATCCGTCGGCGTACGGCGGTGCGCAACGCCGCCATGAGCCGTTCCTGCCACTCGTCGGCGGACATGGCAGCGGCGGCGGACCGGCTGAACTCCGGCTGCCAGTAGAGCCGGTCGGTGCTCCGGCCGTCCGCGGTGATCACCCGAACGGTGGCCGGTGGGAGCTTGCGGACGCCGGCGAGGATCGTGCGCGGTGGGGGCACCACCGAGTGGAAGGTCATGTAGTGGTGCAGCGCCACCGGGTCGAGGTCGGTGTCCACGTCACCGGCGGCGAGCAACGCCGGCAGGGTCGAGGCGAAGCGGATCCGTCCCGGCCCCTGGGTCAGGTAGAGCGGCTTGATGCCGAGCCGGTCGCGGGCCAGCACCAGGGTGTGCGTTGCCAGCTCGACCAGGGCGAACGCGAACATCCCGTAGAACCGCTCGACGCAGGCCGTCCCCCACCTGTGGTACGCCTTGAGGATCACCTCCGTGTCGGAGGTCGACCGGAAGGAGTAGCCGAGGCCGATCAGCTCGTCGCGCAGCTCCCGGTAGTTGTAGATGCAGCCGTTGAAGACCACGGCCAGGCCCAGCTCGGGGTCGACCATCGGCTGGGCGCCGGCGTCGGAGAGGTCGATGATGCGCAACCGGCGGTGCACCAGGGCCACCGGACCGTGCTGCCACCGCCCCTCACCGTCCGGGCCGCGGGAGGTCAGGACGGGGAGCATCCGCTCGACGGCGGCCAGGTCCGGTGGCGCCCCGTCGAGGCGTAACTCGCCTCCGATACCGCACATGGCACTCACCTCTCATCGGCTCGGATCCGCTCGGGCCGCTGACCGGTCCAGGCTTGGCGGACCGGGTTGCGTACCGATGACGGGTAGGTCAACCGTTCGTTACACCGAATTCTGCGTGGCTCCGCCGAGCAGCCAGGTGTCCTTCGACCCACCACCCCGCGACGAGTTGACGATCATGCTGCCGGCCGGTGCCACCCGGGTCAGCGCCACCGGCGCGACCTCCGCCTGCTCGCCGAGGAACACGAAGGCCCGCAGGTCGACGTGGCGGGGAGCGAGAGCCGTGCCGTCGAAGACCGGGTGGGTGGTGAGCGAGACCATTTCCTGGGCGATCCACCGGTGCGGGGCCGCGAGGATCTGCTCCCGGACGGCGTCCAACTCCTCCGCCTCGGCCCGCGGGCCGATCACCACCCGGTCGCCGCCGTACCCGTCGACGGGCTTGAGCACCAACTCGTCGAGCCGGTCCAGCACCTCGGCCCGCTGCTCGGGCAGCCCGCACAGGTACGTCGGCACATCCCCCAGCAGGGGCTTCTCGCCCAGGTAGTACTCGATCAGTCGGGGCACGTACGCGTACAGCGCCTTGTCGTCGCCGACGCCGTTGCCGAGCGCGTTGGCGAGCGCGAGCCGCCCGGCGTGCACCGCGGCGAGCAACGGCCAGCCCAGCGGCACCCCGTCGGCGCCGGGGGCGTGCAGCAGCGCCTCCTCGTCCATCCGCAGGTAGATCACGTCGACCCGGCTGCGGGTGCCGGCGCGGACCAGCCAGACCCGCCCCTCCTCCACCAGCAGGTCGCTGGTCTCGGTGAGCGGCACACCCATCTCGTCGGCGAGCAACCGGTGCTCGAACCACGCCGGGTCACCCGGGCCGCTGCTGAGCACCACCACGGCGGGATCGTCGGCCGCGGCGGGCGCGGCGGCGAGCAGCGCCCGGTACAGCATCGCCGGTGTCTCGTCGGCGGGCAGCAGGTCCTCCGGCACCGGCAGTTCCGGCAGCACCGCCTGGGTGAGCCGGCGGTTCTGCACCGCGTAGCCGATCCCGGAGGGCACCCGCAGGTTGTCCTCCAGGACGTACCAGCCGCCGTCCGGGTCCCGGACGAGGTCGGTCCCGGACACCTGGACGCGGGTGCCCCGCCGGCCCATCAGCGCGCCGGTGGGGCGCAGACCGGGTGAGGACTCCACCACCCACGCCGGCACCACGCCGTCGGCCACCACGGCCCGGTCGCCGTAGACGTCCCGCAGGAACGCGTCCAGGGCGTGGGCGCGTTGCACCAGGCCGGTGCGCAGGGTCCGCCAGTCGGCGGCCTGCACCACGCGCGGCACCAGGTCGACGGGGAAGAGCCGGGTGCTCGCCTCGCCGGCCACGCTGAACGTCACGCCGCGCGCGCGCTGCTCCTCGTCCCGGTCGTGTTCACGCTGCCGGAGGGCACCGGCACCGAGGTGGCGCAGGGCCGCCAGGATCGGGGCGTACGCCGGCTCCGGCCCGGTCGGTCCGAAGACCTCGTCGCCGGCATCGGCGTACGTGGGCAGCGCCGGCGGTGTGGGCGCACCCGGCAGCGCCTCGCGGACCCGGCCCCGGGTCTCGTCGAGGAGCAGGTCCACCACGTCGGCCAGCCGGCCGCGACGCTCGTACGCCCGTCGCTGCCGCGCGGCGGAGCTGCCGCGCTCCAGGGCGTACCGGGTCAGCTCCCGGATCTGCTTCCAGTCCCCGGTGGCCTCCAACTGTGGGCGCAGGTCGGTCACCAGGCGGCGGACCGCCTCGGCGGCCGGCACCGGCCGGGCTGAGCGGGGCAGGTCGAGCAGGTCGCCCTCCAGCCCGGAGCGGGCCGCCCGCCACACGGCGGCGCGCAGCACCGGGGGCCGCACGGCGGTGCGCTCCACCCCGGCGCGCAGGGCGGCGACCTCCCGCCGGACCAACGCCCGGAACAGCCCGGTGAGCAGGACGATGGTCTCCACGTCGGCGTTGGCGTCGGTGATCCGCAGCTCCACGGTGGGTACGTGGGCCGACGGCCGGACATCGAAGTAGATCATGGCAGGGTCGGTGATCGTGCCGGAGGAGATCAGCTCGGCCACCAACGCCTCGTGATCCGCCGCGCTCGTCACCTCGCCCGGGTCGCCCGCGGTGGGCCAGCGCTGCCAGACCAGCGACCGGACGCTGGCGTAGCCGCTGTCCTGACCCATCCAGAACGGCGAACTGGTCGACAGGGCGAGCAGCACCGGCAGCCACGGCTGGACCCGGCGGGTGACCGCGACGGCCAGGTCCCGGTCGGAAACCCCGACGTGCACCTGCGCTCCGCAGATCAACTGCTCCCGCGCGAGCAGTTGGTACTCGTCGAGCATCCGCCGGTAACGGGAGGTGGGGGTGACGCTCGGGTCGCCGTCGGCGCGCAACGGCACCGTGCCGGCCGCCACGATGCCCAGCCCGGCCCGGTCGGCGACCTGGACGGCCAACTGGCGCAGCCGGGTCAGCTCGGCGCGGATCTCGTCCAGGGTGCGGCAGACCGCTGTGTTGGTCTCCACCACGCTGCGGTGCAACTCGGCGGTGAACGAGTCGGCCGGCAGCCGGTCGAGCAACTCCCCGGCCCGGGGCACCAGTTCCCGGGTGTGCAGGTCGACGACGTGGAACTCCTCCTCCACTCCGATCGTGGCGAGATCCGCCGGGTCGCCGTCGTCGAGGGTCGCGGCCGTGTTGGCGCGCTGCGTGGGCAGTGCCCGGCCGTTGCCGGACCGGCTGATCGGCCCGTCGAACGTGGGCGCGTTCGTGGTGTTGTCGGCCATGGTCACCCCGGTTCGCGTATCGGTGGTCGTGGCTGTCCGACGAGCGTTCCCAGGGTTGGTACCGGGCGTGTTTCCGGTGCGTTAAGGTGGCGGACCGTTCTGCCGGCACCCCGGCGACGCGACGCGCACGACAGCGATCGACGATGCCGGCTGTCCACCCGGACAGCCGGACATCGTCGACCTGTAGGTGACTACGGCCAGGAAGCGGCCGGGGTCACCTCATGTTCGCCACCACGAACGGCGCGTGGCCGTGCAGGTAGTTGGTCCACCCGCCGGTCACCGGCGCGCCAGGGCTGAGCAGGTTGGTCGTGTCGGTGCCGACGTCGAGCTTCCAGGCCGTCCAGGAGATGCCGTTCGCCCTCATCCAGTCGATCCAGGACTGCGCCTCCGGCAGGCAGGACCGGCCGTCGAGGCCGCCATCGGCGTTGCTGGCGCCCCACTCGGTGACGAAGAGCGCGAGGCCGGCGCGGATCGCCGCGTCACCCTTGGCCCGCAGCGACGCGCCGTGGGTGCACGAGTAGAAGTGCAGGGTGTACATCAGGTTGGTGCCGGTCACCGGGCTGGCCGCCGCCACGTCCACATCCTGCGACCAGGTCGGTGTGCCGAGCACGACGATGTTGTCCGGGTCGGCGGCGCGGATCGCGGAGACCACCGCCTGGTGGTACGGCTTGATGACGTTGGTCCAGCTCACCTGCAACGGCTCGTTGTACGGCTCCCAGATGACGTTGGGCAGGTGGCCGTAGCGGCGGGCCAGGTCACCGAAGAACGCCACCGCCTGGGACTGGTTGTTCTGCGCCTCGTGCGCGTGCCAGTCGACGATCACGTACACCCCGGCGCTGACCGCGTTGTTGATGATGGTCTCCACCTGCGCCCGCGCCCTGTTCGGGTCACTCAGGTACGCGCCGGCCGGCTCCACGCCCATGGCCGCGCGGATCACCTGGAGGTTCCAGTTGTCCCGCATCCACCTCAGCGCGGAGAGATTCTCGGCGTACGGGGCGGTCTCCCAGTTGAGCCACATGCTGCTGATGCCGCGCAACTGCACCCGCGCGCCGGACCTGTCGCACATCGTCGTGCCGCAGACCCGGAGCTGACCGTGCCGCTCGACGGGCGTGCCGGTGCTCGGCGGCGGGGTCGTGGGTGGCGGCGTGGTCGGCGGCGGGGTCGTGGGTGGCGGAGTGGTCGGCGGCGGGGTCGTGGGTGGCGGGGTCGTCGGTGGTGTGCCGCCGGTACAGGACACGCTGTCGCCGTTGACCGTGCAGTTCACCGGGGTCCCGGTGCCGTTGACGAGGAAGCCGAACGACGTCGACGCACCGACGCCGAGAGTGCCGTTCCACGACACGTTGCTGAAGGTGTGGTGGCTGCCCGAGGTGACCTGTTGGGCGTTCCACGACTGGCTGATGCTCGATCCGGCCGGCAGGTCGAACTCGACGCGCCAACTGGTGATCTGGGCGGAGGTGTTGTTGGTGACGGTGACCTGCCCCTGGTAGCCATTGCCCCAGTTGTTGGTCACGGAGAACACGGCGGTCGCCGCGCTGGCCGGTGTGGCGACTGTCGCCACCGCACCGGCGAGCAGGCCGGCGACGGCCAGAGTCGTGACAAGTCTCAGTGCGCGCATGCTGAACCCGCTTCGGTCAATCGACGGTGATGGCCTGGGGCGGGGCGGCGCCTGCGGCAGACAATATCGATCAACTGCTATGCAGTTCAAGGTCGGGCCACTGATTTTCTCGGCGACCGCGGACCAGACCCGGGTCGGCGCGGCGACGGCCCGGGTCGGGTGGGGACCGACCCGAGCGGGCCGGTCCCCGAGGCGCTCAGGCCGTCGGGCGTACCCGGTAGGCCAGGTGGGTGACGCCGTTGCCCTCGACGACCCGCAGCGGGCCGTCGAGCTGGAGTGGCGTGATCTTCAGGTCGGCGAAGAGTGGGATGCCACCGCCGAGCACCACCGGGACGAGATCGACGTGCACCTCGTCGAGCAGGCCGGCCTCGGCGACCTGGGCCGCGATGGTGCCGCCGTTGACGCCCACCTCCTTGTCACCGGCGAGCGCCTTCGCCCGGTCGATGGCGCTGGCGATGCCGTCGGTGACGAACACGAAGGACTCGTTCTCCGGCTCCCAACCGGCGGGCACGTGGTGCGTGACGACCACGACTGGCACGTCCATCGGGTGCCGGCCGCCCCACCCGTTGGTCAGGTCGAACAGCCGGCGGCCGACGACGAGCGCGCCGGTCCGCTCGTTGAGGTCGCGCAGGTGCCGGGCGCTCGCCGCGGACGTCCGGAACGTCATCTCGGGGTTGGCCGTCGGCGTCTCGACGTCGCCGTTGTTGTACCACTGGAAGAGGTACTCGAAGCCACCGTGGGACGGGTCCGCGATGTAGCCGTCCAACGACATCGTCGCCCCGGTCGTCACCTTCGTCATCGATCCACTCCTTGGTCCGTGCCGTGTCAGGGTTGCGGTGGGGCCGGTGTGCCCGGCCCTCACCCCGTGGTCGAAGCCGGAGCCACCGCTCTCGACACGTCCGCCTGATTCTTTTCGAACTTCCGCCGGCTGGAGCCCGCCGGAGCGAACGGGTTCAGCGGATCCGGGCGGCGACGGCGGCAGCGGCGGCGGTCGCCCCGGCGTCGTTGAGGTGCAGGAAGTCGCCGTGGTCGTAGGCGGGTCGCAGGGCGTCCCGGTCGGCCGGATCGGCGAGGATCCGGTCCAGGTCGACGACGGCGTCGTACGCACCGCTGGTGCGGATCCAGTGGTTCACCTCGTCGCGTACCTCCTCCTTCTCCGCGCTGTAACCCGCCCAGCCCTTCATGGGCGGCATCGTGGCGCCGATGAGGGTGACCCGGTGGGCCCGGCCGGCCCGGATCAGCGCCCGGTGGCCCTCGATGAGGTCAGCGGCGGTGACCGTCGGTGAGGCGCCACAGCCGAAGTCGGGGTAGCCACCACCGCTGATGTCGTTGATGCCGATCAGAACGACAGCCGAGCGCACACCCGGCTGTCCGAGGGCGTCGCGGCGGAACCGGTCGACGCCCCGCTCGCCGAAGCACGGCGAGTCGGCGAGCAGCTTGTTGCCGCCGATGCCGGCGTTGACCACGGCCAGCGGGCGACCGGCGGCGACCAGTTGCTCGGCCAACTGGTCCGGGTAGCGGTTGTCGGCACCCGGGGTGGAACCGTAGCCGTCGGTCTGCGAGTCACCGAACGTCACCACCGTGCCACGGGTACGCGGCGACCCGGCGACGTCCACCCCCGCCAGGTGATACCACGACTGGCTGGTCTCGCCGGAGAACGCGGCGGCACGGTTGTCGAAACGGTGGTCGCCCGTCGCGCGGTACGTGCTGGTGAGTCCGTCCTGGTGGTAGGTCGCCGGGCCGGTGGCACCGGCGAAGTACAGCGTCACGGTGAGCGCCTCCAGCGCGCGTACCGGCAGGAGCACCGGGTCGGAGGTGGTCTCGGTGCCGGCGGCCACCGTGGTCGAGCGCCGCCGGTCGAAGGTGACCGGGAGCAGGGTGCCGGGCCGCACCGCCGCACCGGCGTCCGTCCGGCCCACGGTGGCGCCGGTCAGTCGCAGCGGTTGGCTGCCGTACCGGTTGGACACCCGGATCCGGATCAGGGAACCGGCCGCGCTGACCCGGACCACCTGCCGGACCGACTCGTCGGCGAAGCCGGGCACGGACCAGTTCGCGCCGAACCAGTCGTTGCCCGCCACGGGGTGGTGGTGGGCGACCGACCAGGCCGCCGACCAGTTGTCCGGGTGGTCGCCGGCGGTGGTCGCGGCGGTCGCCGGCGTGGCCGTCGCCAGCAGGACCAGGGCGGTGAGTACGGGCAGGAGGCGACCTGTCGACATCGACATGAGAATGTCCCTTCGGGAAACTGCGGTGGGTGGACGGCCGGTTCGCGGCGGCCGATGTGGTTCACCCTGCGCCGGCCGCCTTACCGTTTCTTTACGGTCCGCTGGCCTGCCGCCACGCCCGACCGGCCGTTCGCGTGCCGGTCCTCGTGACGCTTGTCAGCGCCGTATCCTGGCCGCCATGCGGTTCGGGGTGCTGGGCCCGTTGACGGTGTGGACCACGCACGGTGCCGTGGTCGCCGTCCCGGGGTTGAAGGTCCGGGCCCTGCTCGCCGCGTTGCTGCTGCACGAGGGGCAGCCGGTGCCGGCGGATCGGCTCATCGACTACCTGTGGGGTGACGCCCCGCCGACGAACGCCGCCGCGGCGCTGTCGGTCAAGGTGTCTCAGCTTCGCCGGGTGCTGGCCGAGGCCGAGCCCGGTGGTCGGGAGTTGGTGCGGTCGCCGCCACCCGGTTACCGGATTCTGGTCGATCACGACGAGGTGGACTCCAGCCGCTTCCACCGGCTGGTGTCGGAGGCGCGCGGCACGCGGGACGTCCGATCTCGCGTCGCGCTCTACACGACGGCACTGGCCCTGTGGCGGGGTCCGGCCTTCGCCGACTTCCGCGACGAACCGTTCACTGCCGCCGCGGCCGCCGGCCTGGAGGAGCAACGGCTCCTCGCCCTGGAGGACTGTCTCGACGACCGGCTGGCGTTGGGCGAGCACGGGGCGGTCGTCGGTGACCTCGGTGACCTGCTGGCCCGGCAGCCGATGCGCGAACGTGCTCGGGGGCTGCACATGCTCGCCCTGTACCGGGCGGGACGGCAGTCCGAGGCGCTGGGCAGCTACGACGAGCTGCGGGTCCGGCTTCGGGAGGAGCTGGGACTTGATCCCGGGCCCGAGCTTGTGGCGTTGCAGCGGGCCGTTCTCGCCCACGATCCGGCGCTCGCCACACCACCGGCAGCACTCGCGGGACACCGCACGGCGGAGTCCACCGCCCCCACGTGGACGAACCTGCCGACCCCGTTGACCGAGCTGATCGGTCGCGAGACGGCGGTCACCGAACTGGCGGCGGAGCTGGGGCGCCACCGGCTGGTCACCCTCATCGGAATCGGCGGGGTCGGCAAGACCCGACTCGCCCTGGAGGTCGCCCGCGCCCGCACGGCCGCGTACCCGGACGGGGCGGTGCTTGTCGAGCTGGCGGGAGTCGCCCGGTCCGACGCGCCCGAGACGGTGGACGCGTTGGCGGACCTGGTCCTGGCGGTGCTCGACGTACGGGACACCGCCGAAGCAGGCACCGCCATCGCGCCGATCGACAGGCTCGTCCGGGTGCTGCGCGACCGGCGGCTCCTGCTCGTGCTCGACAACTGCGAGCACCTGGTGGAACCGGTAGCGGAGGTGACCGCCGCGCTGCTGCGCGCGGCACCCGGGGTGCACGTGCTGGCGACCAGCCGCGAACCGCTCGGGCTGTCCGGTGAGGTCGTGTGGGTCGTCCCGCCGCTGCCGGTTCCCGAGCCGACCGACGGTACCGACCTGGCTGCCCTGCAACGCTCCAGCTCGGTACGCCTCTTCGTCGCCAGGGCGGCCGCCGCGGACCGGGGTTTCGTGCTCACCGCGCAGAACGCGGGAGCCGTCGCCACCCTGTGTCGACGGCTCGACGGGATCCCGCTGGCGCTGGAGCTGGCCGCCACCCAGGTCCGCGGGCTGGGCGTGCCGGGTCTGGTCGCCGGGCTCGGCGACAGGTTTCGGTTGCTGGGCGCCCGGCACCGGGGCGTACCCGCTCGCCAGCGGACGCTGCTGGCGATGCTCGACTGGAGCTGGCAGTTGCTCACCGAGCCGGAACGGGTGGTGTTGCGGCGGCTGGCCGCGTACGCCGACGGCTGTCGCGTGGACGCGGTGCGGGCCGTCTGCGCGCCCGACGGCGTGCCCGCCGCGAGCGTCGCGGATCTGCTGGCCCGACTCGTCGACAGGTGTCTGGTCGTCGTCGCGCCACGGGCGGGCAGCCCGCACTACCGGCTGCTGGAGTCGGTCGCCGCCTTCGGTGTGGAGCGGATGCGCGCGGCCGGCGAACTGGACCAGATCCGCACGCGCGCCCACCGTCACCTCGCCGAGCTGGCCGAGCGGGCGCGCGACCACCTGCACGGTCCGGACCAACGATCCTGGTTGCGGCAGCTCGACGCCGAGTCCGCCAATCTGCGCGGAGCGCTGGACGCCGCGGTACGTCAGCGCGACGGGGACCTCGCGCTACGCCTGTCCACCGCGCTGAGCTGGTACTGGTTCCTCCGGGGCCGGTTCGCCGAGGCCCGGAGGCGGCTCGGGGCGGCGCTGGACTGCCCGCCGGACGGGTCCACCGCCCTGCGCGCCAGCGCCGCGGCGTGGCACCTGGGTTTCGCTCTCCTGTCCGGCGACGTCGCGGACTGGGCCAGCCGCCACCACGCGGCGCTGCGGCGGTACGAGGGCGTCGACGACCCGCACGGCCGGCTACGGGCGCAGTGGTTTCTCGCCTACACGGAGGTCGACCTCGGTGCGGTGGCGGCCACCGGCGAGTTGCTCGACCGGGTCCTCACCGAGGCGCGCGTGCTGGGCGACGAGTGGGTGGTGGCCGCCACCCTCGGCCTGCGCGCCAAGCACGCGCACGTCCGGGGCGACGGGGCGATGGTGGTGAGCGCCGGGGCGGAGAGCGCGGCGCTGTTCCGCCGGCTCGGCGACCGTTGGGGGCTGTTGCAGGCCACCGAGTGGCTCGGCGCCCAGGCAGGCATGGTCGGGGACTACGAGCAGGCCGATCGGCTGTACCAGGAGGGCCTACGCGTCGCGGAGGACCTGGGACTGGGGTTCGAGGTGGCCGGCCACCTCTGCTGGTTGGGCTGGGTGGCGTTGCAGCGGGGCGACTACCCGCGGGCGCGGCAGCTCTGCGGTCGTGGGCTGCGGCTGGCCACCGAGCAGGGTGCTCCGCTCGGCATCGTGTTCGCGGAGCTGTGTCTCGCTGCCACCGCCCGCCGGGAGGGCAGCCTCGACACGGCGGAGGCCCACCTGCGGAATCTGCTGGACGCGGCCGGGCGGCAGCAGGACGGGCCTGGGCAGCCGCTCTACCTGCCCGGGGTCCTGGGCGAGTTGGGGTACGTCGCCGAGCTGCGTGGTGACCGGAGGGCCGCCCTGGACTGGCACCTGCGGGCCGCCGAGGTCGCCGTGGAACTCGGCGCCGACCAGGCCCCCTGGCAGGTCCTCGTCGGCGTGGCCGCCGCCCGTGCCGGCGGTGACCGCCCGCTGGACGTGGCCCGGTTGCTCGGCGCGGCGGCGGCGAGCCGGGAGGCGACCGGACTCCCGCTCGCGCCGGCCGATCGACCCGACGTCGAGCGGGCGACCGCCCTGGCCGCGGCGGGATTGGGTGATCAGGACTTCGCCGTGGCCTACGAGCAGGGACGGCGGCTGTCGCCCGAGGAGATCGGTCGCGTCGTCAGGGGTTCGGGCCTGGCCACCCTGCGCCGCTGACCAGGCTGCCAGGGCTGCTGCCCCGCGTGACGCGCGTCGGGTCAGGGGCGCAGCGCGGCTGTGCCCGCCATGGCGGGTGCGGGCCGGCCGCGCCGGTCGTAGCGTAGGGATCATGCGAACCACCACGCTGGGCAGCGCAGGCCCCGAGGTCGGCGTCATCGGCCTCGGCTGCATGGGCATGACCCACGGCTACGACATCACCGGCCCGCGCGACGACGACACCTCGATCGCGGTCATCCACCAGGCACTCGACCTGGGTGCCACGCTCGTCGACACGTCGGACGTGTACGGGCCGTACACGAATGAGGAACTGGTCGGGCGGGCGCTGGCCGGCGGTCACCGCGAGCGTGCCGTCCTCGCGACCAAGGCCGGTCTGGTGGTCACCTCCCCCACCGGTGGCCCCGGCAACTCCCCCAGAATCGGCAACAACGGCCGCCCGGAACACATCCGCAGGGCGATCGACGACAGCCTGCGCCGGCTCGGCACCGACCACGTCGACCTCTACCAGCTACACCGCGTCGACCCGGAGGTGCCCATCGAGGAGTCCTGGGGGGCGATGGCCGAGGTCGTCGCGGCGGGCAAGGCACGCCAGATCGGGCTGTCCGAGGTGACGGTGACCCAGATCGCGCGGGCCCAGGCCGTGCACCCGGTGGCGTCGGTGCAGTCCGAGCTGTCGCTGTGGACCCGCGACCCGCTGACCGAGGTGCTGCCGTACTGCGTCGAGCACGGCATCGCATTCCTGCCGTTCTCCCCGCTCGGTCGCGGCTTCCTCGCCGGCCGGTTCACCTCGTTCGACGACCTGCCCGCCGACGACTTCCGCCGTGGGCTGCCCCGTTTCCAACAGGACGCGCTGCGCGCCAACCTCGCCATCGTCGCCCGGGTCCGCGAGATCGCCGACCGCGCCGGGGTCACCCCCGCGCAGGTCGCCCTCGCCTGGGTGGTCGCCCAGGGTGACCAGGTCATCCCGATCCCCGGCACCAAGACCCCGAAGTACCTGGTGGACAACTGCGCCGCGGGCGACGTGCGGCTCAGCGCCGAGGACCTGACCGACCTCGACGCGTTGCCCGCACCCCAGGGCGGTCGCTACTGAGGCTCCGGCGGCCCGACGCCCCGCCGCCGGGCCGCCACCGGCGGGCCGAACCTGACCGCGACGCCGGGCGAGTAGAGCACGCTCACCGGCGGCCCGGCCGGCGTCGGCAACCCGGCGGCGGCGACCAGCTCGTCGTCGAGGTGCAGCAGCTCGGCCCGGTGCAGCGGCCAGCGCGGATGCCAGTTCGGCAGGTGCAGCGTGCGCCCGTGTGCCCGCGTGTGCAGGCCCCAGCGCGCGGTGACGAAGTGCTCAAGGGGGGTCGGGTCGGCGATCGGCTCCCCCACCCGCACCACCATTCGGCTCGTCGTACCCGCCGGCCCCGGCCAGCGCCGCCGGCACCGGTAGGTACGGCGGTCGCCGTCGTGGTCCAACCGCATCGACGACCAGAGGTACGGCAGGCGCAGCGTCACTCGCGCCACCAGCACCGGCACCAGGCGGGACGCGTCGAGCGAGCGGAACACCACCGCCCGCCGGCCGGTGCCGTCGACCGAGTAGAGCCGGACGTTGGTCTCGGCGAAGGTGCCGAAGTACGGCACACCCGGACCGCGTCCGAAACCCAGACCGACCATCCGGAAGCCGATCAGACCGACGAAGCTCACGCCGTCCATCGTGTCCGGACGAGTGCCGGCGGGTAGCAGCGGCGCGACGAGTTCCGGAGCGACGGCCCAGTGCAGGAAGGTGAGGTCCTCCCAGCGCTGCCGGAGGACCGCCCAGGGGATCGCCAGCCGGGGCGAGTGGTCGACCGGTTCGATGTCCACGCCCTCATCCTGACTCAGGCGTGCGGACCGACGTCCACCGTTCCGATGGTCAACGACGGATTGCCCTCCAGAATGTGACCGACCCGCTCGACCTCCTCGTCCAATGCCCGGCGTCGACCGACGCCGAGCGGCCGCAACGGCTCGACGGTGATGCGGATCGTGCGCCCGGAGCGCCGCATGTGCCACACTCCGGCGACCGTCCCGTCCAGGAGCAGCACCGGAAAGTTGCCGGCCTGTCCTCCGGCCAGCGCCCGCTCGGCGGCGGCCCCGGGAAAGAGCCGCTCGCGTGGGTGGCAGCCGACCGCGTACGCGTCGAAGTAGGGCAGGAGCCGCAGCCCGGCCGGCCGATCGTCCGGGAATTCGGTGTCGCCGGCGACCACCCACGCCCGCGTGCCGGCGACGGTGACCTCGGTCAGATCCAGGGACCGGAACACGACGCCCGCCCACTGCTCGGGCGCCGACAGCCACTTGGCGAACTGGGCCGGGGTGGCCGGGCCGTACGCGTACAGGTAGCGGCGGACGAGGTCGGCACGCGCCGCCGGGCCGGGCATCGGCGTGAACCCGGGTAGCCAACGGGTCGGGCTGGTGTAGGTCGTGGCGCGCCCCCGGTTCGGGCCGTGGCACATCACTCCGGCCCGGGTGGCGGCCGACATCGCGGCCATCCAGCGGGGCCACCGGTCCTGGAATGCCTCCATGACCCGCTCGCCCGCCCAGCCACCCGTGCGCGCGACGATCTCCTCGGTCAGCTCGGCTGTGGTCAGCTCGGCCTCGGCCAACGCGTCGGCGATGGCCGCGAGGACCTGCTCGGTCTGCTGGGGAGTCAGCAGGGCCACGGCCCGCTCCCAGGGCGGGGCGGGCACCGCGCTCAGCGCGCCGGTCCACATCGGCAGGTCCGCGGCGGCGAGCAGGTGCACGGTGCCGCGCGGCCCACGGGTCTTGACCAGCGTGCGGTCCCGCCAGAGCGCCCGGCGCACCAGGGCACGGGTGGCGCCCGGGACGCGGAGCCCGACGGACAGCTCGGCGGCGGAGGCAACCTGGGCGTGCGCGCCGCACATCGTCGACACCGCGTCGGCGACGCGGTCGGCGTCGGGTGCCGCGTCCGGGGCGGACGCCGCCGGTGCCGAGAGCCCGTGTCGCGCCAGCCGCCGGGCGGACACCTGCTCCCAGCTCAGCTCGGTCACGGCAGACCCAGGCTGAACGCGCACGTGGGCGGGGCTTCGTGAGCACGTCTGGACATGCCGCCCACGCTACGACCGACGTATGTCACTTTCCGACGGCCGTCGTGGCCGTCGGGTGGCTCTCCCCCGGCGCCGGCCCCGGGAGGCGTCACCTTCACTCGTCGTAGGCTGGTACGGATGTCAGGCGCCGAACAGACCGCCCATACCATCGCGAATGGGACGCCCCGGGACGGGCAGGAGGACGTACGCGTGACGCAGGGTGACACGGAGCTGGTGGTGCTCGCGCAGGCGGGTGACGCGGGCGCGCTCGGTGCGCTGTTGGCCCGGCACGAGGCCGAGATGCGGGCCGTGGCGCTCAGTGTCCTCGGCTACGGACCGGACGCCGAGGACGCGGTGCAGGACGCGATGGTGGTGGCGTTGCGGCGCATCGGCGAGGTCCGCGACCCGGCCGCCGTCGGCCCGTGGTTGCGTGCCATCGTCCGCAACAACAGCCGGATGACGCTTCGCGGGCCCAGGGCCGTCCCGGTCGCCGAGCCGGACTGGTTCGCCGGCCCCGCCGACACGCCCACCCCGGAGGAGGCACTGGACCGGGGCGCGATGCGCGACTGGGTGTGGCACGCCATCGGGCGGTTGTCCGAGCCGGACCGGTTGGTCACGCTACTGCGGTACTTCAGCGACGCGTCCTCCTACGAGCAGATCGCGGCAGTGTGCGGGGTCCCGGTCGGCACCGTCCGCAGCCGCCTCAGCCACGCCCGCCGCGCGCTCGCCGGCGGCCTCCGCGCGGCGGCGAACGCCGCGCACACCGACGTCGCCGCGTCGAGCGAGTCGCGCTGGCGGGAGGGTCGCGACATGATCGCCACGGCGATGGGCGGCGACTTCGACCGGGTCGTGCGCGAGAGCTGGTGGCCGGACGCCGAGATGATCGTGCCGGGCGGCCCGCGCGGTGGCCGTGACCTGGCGGTCAACGGCATGGACTGCGACCTGGCCGCCGGGGTACGCCAGCGGCTGCGCAACGTGGTGGGCAGTGGCGACGTGCTGATCTGGGAGACCGACCTGATCAGCCCGCCGGACGACCCGGAACACTGTCCGCCCGCGGCGCTGTGGTTGCAGGTGCTGCGCGAGGGGCGGGTGCGCCAACTCACCCTCTTCCACCCCGTCCCAGCGTTGCTCTGAAAAAACTTCGGTCACCGAGCGAACTTTTCCGTCCACCCACGCATCTGGTCCGCGTCATGCACCAGTTGCCGTGTCGGCACACGCCGCACGGGTCTCGGATCGGGAGATAGCTCATGGGTTCCACAAGCCACGACGTCAGCGCCCTCGCACCGGGTGCCCACACCTTCACCGTCGACGGCGTCCGGCAGGTCTACCACGTCGCCGGCACCGGCCCGGTGTGCGTGGCGCACTCCGGCGGCCCCGGCATCGAATGGGCCTACCTGCGCACACCGAGCCTGGAAGAGCACTTCACGATGGTGTACGTCGAGCCGGTGGGCACCGGTGCCGCGGGACGACTCGACGATCCCAGTGAGTACCGTCTCGACACCTATGTCCGGTTCCTGGCTGCCGTCGTCGAGCACCTCGGCGTACCCCGGGTGTATCTCCTCGGGCACTCGCACGGCGGTTTCGTCGTCCAGCGGTACGCGCTCGCCCACCCGGACCGGGTCGTCGGTCTCGCCCTGTACGACACGTCACCGGTGACCGGTGCCGAGTTCTGGGCCGAGGCGATGGCCGGTCTGGCCGCGTACCCGCAGCGGCACCCGGACCGGCCCGAGGCGGCGGCGGTTCCGGCGGCCTTCGGGCAGATCGGCGCCGCGACCGACGACGAGTCGTTGGGGGCCGCCCTGCGCGCCGCCCTTCCGGTGTACTTCGCGGACTTCTGGGGCCGACAGGACGAGTTCGCCCCGTTCCAGGCCGCCGTCCGGATCTGGTCGGCGCCGGCCGGTGCGCAGGATCCCACGCCCTTCGACGTGCGGGAGAACCTGGCGGAGATCACCGTGCCCGTCGTGGTGATCGTCGGGGCGTACGACTTCATCTGCGGTCCGCGCTGGGCGGAGCAGTTGCACGCGGGCCTGAAGGACTCGCGGCTGGTGCTGCTGGAGCAGAGCGGGCACTTCGCCCACATCGAGCAGCCGGCGGAGTTCACCGAGGCCGTGGTGGGGCTGCTCAAGCGCTGACCCGGCGCGGCACGCCGGACCCCGAGGTCTGTTCGTCACAGCGGGCAGGCCTCGGCGTTCGACTGCGTTGCACGGTCATAGGCTTGGCACTTTGGTGCACCGTGACGAAGAGGAGACCGCCGTGAGCCAGACCGAGCGGATGGATTCCGTCGACGAGTGGAACGTGGCCGAGGACGACGGGGTCCTGGACGCCTCCGACACCCTCGACGACGACCGGGTCGGCGATCCCCTCGACACCGGCATCGTGGCCGAGGACCACTGGACCGCTGCCAACCGGTTCGGCACCACGCCCGCCGAGGAGCGGGCGGGCGAGTCCCTGGCGCAGCACCTCGCCCAGGAGGTGCCGGATGTCGACCCCTACGCCGAGGGCGGCGACGACGAGGACGAGCTGACCCGCCGGGGGTACGAGAGCGAGACCCGCGCGGGCCGCCTCGTCGCCTACGACGAGGGCGTGCGCGAGGACGACGAAGCCGAGTCGGTGGCGTGGGACGCCGGGATCGACGCGGGTGCGGCAAGCGCGGAGGAAGCGGCGATCCACGTGGTCGAGGACCCGGACGGCCCCGGCGACGGCCCGCTGCGCTGACCCGATCCCGCAACCGCCGCGCTCAGCACCCCAGCAGGTGGTGAGCGCGGCGGGCGGGTCGCTCAGTGGATGATGACGGGCGTCTTGACCTGCTCCGCCTGCGGGTCGTCGAGCTGCGCCGGCTGACGTCGGCGCGGCAGCAGGGCCGCCGGGACGAACGTGAGCACGACGAGCGCGAACGCGACCCAGAACGTGTTGGCGAACGACTTCGCGGCGAAGTCGAGCCCGCGCTCGATGATCGACGGGTCCACCGGCATCTGCTGGAGCAGCTCCGGCCGCTGCTGGGAGGCGATGGCCAGCCCGGCCTCGGTGACCGGCGTGCCGCTCGGGTCCACTAGGCCGGGGATCGGCCGGGAGCCGTTCAGCTCGTTGGTGAGGATCACCGACATCACGGCGGCGCCGACCGACCCGCCGATCTGCTGGAGGATGTTGACAAGCGTGGATCCGCGGGCCACCTCCTGGGCCTGCAACGTCCGCAACGCCGACGTCATGATCGGCATCATCGTGCCGCCCATGCCCAGACCCATCACGAACAACGAGCCCTCCAGCAGCCAGTAGGAGGTCTGCGGGTCGACCTGGGTGAAGCCGAAGAACCCGACGACGATCAGCGCCAGCGCGAACGGGACGGTCCGCCCGATCGGAACCCGGTCGGCCAGAATGCCGGCGATCGGCATGGTGAGCAACGCGCCGATGCCCTGCGGGGCCATCAGCAGACCGGCGGTCAGCGTCGTCTCGCCGCGCACCTGGAGGAAGTAGCTCGGGAACAGCAGCCCGGCGCCCATGAACGCGATGATGAAGACGAACAGCGTCAGCGACGCGATGGTCAGGCTGCGGTTGCGGAACAGCCGCAGGTCGAGCAGCGGGTGTTGGGGCTTGAACGAGTAGAGCACGAACGCCACCACCAGCGCGCCACCGACAAGCATCGGGGCCCACACCTTGGTCGCGGCGAAGGTGCCCGCCTCCGGCAGCGACGACACGCCGTAGAGGAAGAGGGCGAGGCCCGGCGAGAGCATGAGCATGCCGACGAAGTCGAACGACTCGGACGGCTCGGGGGCGTCCTTCGGCAACGCCATCTGCGCGTAGATCAGGGCGACGACGCCGATCGGCAGGTTGATCAGGAAGATCCAGTGCCAGCTCGCGGTGTCGATCAACCAGCCGCCGAGGATCGGGCCACCGATCGGCCCGAGCAGCATCGGGATGCCGAGGACGGCCATCAGCCGGCCGATCCGGTGCGGCCCGGCCGCGCGGGTCATGATGGTCATGCCCAGCGGCATGAGCATGCCGCCGCCGAGGCCCTGGAGCACCCGGTAACCGATCAGCTCGCCGATCGTGTCGGCCGTGGCGCAGAGCCCCGACCCGATGGTGAACAGCGCCAACGCCACCATGTAGAGCCGCTTGGTGCCGAACCGGTCGGCCGCCCAACCGCTGAGCGGGATCACTGTGGCGAGCGCGAGGGTGTAGGCGGTCATCGTCCACGCGACGCGGGCGTAGGACGCGTCGAACTCACTCTGGAATTTGGGCAGCGCCACGCTGACCACCGTCACGTCGAGGATCGACATGATGGCACCGAGGACGACGACGCCGGCCACCTTGAGCACCGCGGCGTCGAGTTTGTCCGATGTCGCGACGGATTGCTGTGTCACTAACTCTCCTGATGTCGATTGAGCGCCGAATGGGTGGGTGGTGGCGACGTGCCGCGCCTGCATCCGGTGCGTGACGCGACGTACTGGGGCGACGCGCGCTGGCAGACTAACCGGCAGTTGTGACGGTTCGCCGCCGGGTTTCGTGACCGCCGGGGACGAACAATCCGATCGGCCGTCCCGCTACGGCCGGACGACGGGCTGTCGATCAGCGAGTAGCCATGCCCTAGAGGCGGATCGCGGTCCGGATCAGCCCGGCGAGGGCCAGGGATCGACTGTGCGGCGGCCACGCGATCACCGTCGTCACGGTTGGCGCGTCCAGCACCGGCACGGCGACGAGATCGCGGCGCAGGTCGGCCCGGCACGACTCGGGCAGGACCGCCGACGCTCGGCCGAGCGCGATCAGCTGGTACAACTGCGTGCTGTCCCGTACCTGCGGACCGGGTCCGTCCGGGTATGTGCCGTCGGGGCCGGGGCGGCGGGGCGGCGGCAGGTCGGACAGCGCGGTGACGTCGGCCATCCGCACCTGGGCCTGGGCGGTGAGGGGGTGCCCAGCTGGCAGGACCACAACCTGCCCCTCCGTGCTCAGCTCCTCGGTGTCCAGTCCGACCGTCGAGTCGAACGGTCGGTGCAGCAGCGCCACATCCGCCCGCCCGTCGCGCAACAGTCGCTCCTGCTCGCCGATCCCGCACAGCAGCACATCGACGGAGACCGCGCCAGGCTCCGAGGCGTACGCGTCAAGCAGCTTCGACAGCAACTCGCCGGACGCTCCAGCCTTCGTGACGAGGACCAGGCCGGGACGGCCGGCCCCGACGAGGGCTGCGCGGCGGGTACGGCGCTCGGCGGCCTCGACCGCGTCGAGGGCCGCCCGGCCCTCGACCAGTAGCACCGAGCCGGCCTCGGTCAGCGCGACGGCGCGACTGGTGCGTTCCAGCAGCGCCACCCCGAGCCGCCGTTCCAACTGCGCGATCGCCCGCGACAGTGGCGGCTGGGCGATCCCGAGCCGCCGCGCAGCGCGCCCGAAGTGCAACTCCTCGGCGACCGCGACGAAATACCGCAGCTCACGCGTCTCCATGCCCCAACGGTACCGACGGCACGGCATGGCCCGTCCCGCTCGGGCGCCTAGGGCGTGGCCTCGATGGATACCCGGGAGGTATCGACGCCCACCCAAGCGGTGTTGGCGGTCCGCTGGGGCACGGACAGGATCGGATGCATGAGCCAAACGACAATCGCGCTGGTCACCGGCGCGAACAAGGGAATCGGATACGAGATCGCGGCCGGCCTGGGCGCCCTCGGGTGGAGCGTCGGGGTCGGTGCGCGGGACGACACGCGCCGAGAAGCCGCGGTGGAGAAGTTGCGCGCCGCCGGCGTCGACGCGTTCGGTGTGCCACTGGACGTGACCGACGACGCGAGCGTGGCCGCCGCCGTCCGGCTGGTCGAGAAACGTGCCGGCGGCCTCGACGTACTCGTCAACAACGCCGGTGTCACCGGCGGTGTGCCCCAGGAGCCGACCACGGTCGACCTCGCGGCCGTACGGACGGCGGTGGAGACCAACGTGATCGGCGTCATCCGCGTCACCAACGCCCTGCTGCCCCTGCTGCGCCGCTCGGCGTCACCGCGGATCGTGAACATGTCCAGCGGCGTCGGCTCCCTCACCCGGCAGAGCGGCTCCACCGACGAGTTGGCGACAGGCCCGCTCTCCGTCGCGTACGCGCCATCGAAGACGTTCCTCAACGCCGTCACCGTCCAGTACGCCAAGGAACTGCGCGACACGAAGATCCTGATCAACGCCGCCTGCCCCGGCTTCGTCGCGACCGACCTCAACGGCTTCCGCGGCGTCCGTACCCCGCAACAGGGTGCGGCGATCGCGATCCGACTCGCGACCCTGCCCGACGACGGGCCTACCGGCGGGTTCTTCGAGGACGCCGGTGTGGTGCCCTGGTGATCAATCGGTCTACCGACCCCAGTAGCTGAGCAGGCGCGGGGGCGTGCCGGACCCTGGCCGCGCGCCCTCACCGCCCAGGTAGCTGGTGGGCCGTGCCGGACCCTGGCCGCGCGCCTCTCTTCGCCTCGGTGGCCGCGTGGAGTGAGGGCGTGCTGCGCTGTCCACCCGGTCGGTCTGCTGACCAGGGTGGTCGTTGTGTGCTGGTGGTGCTCACGTTCGTCGGTGGTAGTGGTTGCGCCGAGGGAGTTGCCCGGGGTCAAGCCAGGCTGGTGGGACGAATTCGGGGTGGCCGTCGCCCGCCAATCGCACTGTCCAGTCGCTGTGGTGCAGGTGCCGGTGGTGGTGGCCGCAGAGCAGGACGGCGTTGGTGAGGCTGGTGTCGCCGCCGTCAGCCCAGTGGTGGATGTGGTGGGCGTCGCACCAACGCGGTGGGCGGTCGCAGCCCGGGAAGGCGCAGCCACAGTCCCGCAGCACCAGGGCTCGCCGGAGGGGGCCGGTGATGAGGCGGCGTTGCCGGCCGAGGTCGAGTGGTTGGCCGGCGCCGCTGAGGACGGCGGGGAGAATGGCGGCGTCGCAGGCGAGTCGGCGCACGGCCTCGGGGGTGAGGTGCAGGCCGGTGTCGAGGGTGCCGCTGCCCAGTTGCCGGGTCAGACCTTCGTAGCTGGTGGTGACGACGATCTGGGCGGAATCCCCGCCGTACTCGGGCAACTCGCCGGTGCGCAGGGCGAGGCGGCACACGTCGCCGAGGGCGTCGTGCCGGCGTTGCCCGGGAGAACGCTGGTCATCGGGGCCCGCGGGTGCGCCGAGTGGGTCGATGGCGGCGCGGAGCAGCCCGGCGGTCTCGGTGTCGAGGATGCCGGTGAGTCGCAGGCGACCGTCGGTGAGGGTGGAGAGGGTGAGGTGGCGATCGCGGGTGGCATGGCGAGCTTCGGCGTCCAGGGCGGCCTTGGCGGCGGCGTCGGCGATGTCGGGTGCGACGTGGTCGAGGATGCGGGTGCTGAGTTTGCGTAAGAGGGTGGGATCGAATTGCCCGGCCCACTCGACGAGCACCCCGAGGGCCTTGTCAGCGGCCTCGGGACCGGCGGCGGTCTGCACCGTGTCGACCGCGTCGGCGATGACCCGGGCCTGGTCCACTGTGACGTGGCCGTCGGCCAGTGCGTGGCGTACCCCAGGATTGCCGGTGTCCAGGGCGGCGGCGAGGTCGACGAGGCGACGGGCGGCCGGGATGGCGAGGCGCAAGCGTTCGCGGAGCCAGACCGCGGTGGAGGAGGCACCCTGCGCGACGGCGGTGCCGCGGCCGTCGAGCTCACGAATCAGGGCCAGCTTCACTGCGGCGAGACGCTGCTCGACGCGGTGGGCGGTGTCGAGCGCGGCGATCAGCTCGTCCTCGGGCAGTGCCCAGGTGGCCGCGTCGGCGCAGGCCGCGAAGGCGTCCTCCGCCTGCGTCAATTCCTCGACCATGAGCAAAGATTAGAACAGGTGTACGACACTTTCGGTCGCCATGATCCAACTGGGACAGGCCCGCCCACCGGGCGGCCCGGAACGCGCCGGTGGTCCAGGCCGTCCGCCGGCGGAACATCGCACCCCTGCCCGTCTGTTGCACCCGATGTGCCGGCTACTGCCGGCGTCCACCACATCCGACTCCGGGTGGAAGGATGAGTCACCGTGGATCGCGCCCCGCTCGCCAGTTTTCTGCGTACCCGCCGCGAGGCCCTTCAGCCCGAGGACGTCGGATTGCCCCGGGGCCCACGTCGGCGCACCGGTGGGCTACGGCGCGAAGAAGTCGCCACGTTGAGCGGGATGTCCACCGACTACTACAGCCGGTTGGAGCAGCAGCGGGGGCCGCGCCCGTCGGAGCAGATGCTCGCCGCCCTGGCCCGTGGCCTGCGGCTCTCCCTGGCCGAACGGGACCACCTGTTCCAACTCGCCGGCCACGCCATCCCTCACCGGGCGGTGCGGGCCGACCACGTCAATCCGGGAATGATGCGGATCCTCGACCGGATGCCCGACACCCCGGCCCAGGTGGTGAACCACCTCGGCGAGACCCTGGCGCAGACCGCCCCGGCCATCGCCCTGCTCGGCGACGAGACCCGGCACACCGGGCTGGCCCGCAGCGCGCACCACCGCTGGTTCACCGACCCGACGGCACGGCGGCTGTACCCGGTGGAGGACCACCACACGCAGAGCCGCCTGCTCGTGGCGAGCCTGCACGCCTCGTACACCCGCGATGGCCGGGGGTCACGGGCCGCGACCCTCGTCGATGATCTGCTGGCCAGGAGCCCGGAGTTCGCCCAGCTCTGGCGGGAGCACCCGGTGCCGGCCGGATTCTGCCCGCCGAAGCGCTTCCTGCACCCGGAGGTCGGGGCATTGGAGTTGCACTGCCAGACCCTGGTGGACCCCGACGAGTCCCAGACGTTGCTGGTCTTCACCGCCGTGCCCGGCTCGGAGAGCGACGAGAAGCTGCGGCTGCTCTCCGTCATCGGCGCCCAGCTCGTCTGATCGCGGTCAGCCATCCCCGGAGCGCTGGGCCCGTCGCCTGGTGCCCGGGTAGCGCGCCGGGCTGACGCCCAGGTGACGCCGGAAGTGGCGGGTGAGGTGCGCCTGGTCGAAGAAGCCGGCCGCGACGGCGACCGCGGCGGGCCGCTCCCCGGCGAGGAGCAGGCGGCGCGCCAGCTCGACCCGGCGACCGGTCAGGTACGAGTGGGGTGGCAGCCCGTGCACGTGGGTGAACGTGCGGACCAGGTGGGTCGGGTGGGCGTGCAGCAGCTCGGCGGCCTCCCCCAGCGTGACGCCCTCGACGGTCCGGGCGTCCAGCAGCTCCCGCAGTCGGGCCGCGAGGCCACCCGCGGGCGGTGCGAGACTGACCGGAGTACGCCGGTGGAGCTGCCCGCGCAGCCGGTCCAGGATGAGCGCGAGCCGACTCTCGGCCTCGAACTCGTCACCGGGTGCGGCGAGCACCCGGTGCAGGTGGTCGATCCGGTCCCGCAGCCGCGGGTCGGCCAGGTCCGGCTCGTCGACCGCCCGACCGACCAGCTCGGCGCCGAGCGCCGAGGTGTCGAGATACAGGACCCGCTTGCGGAAGCCGTTCGCGGTGGCGGAACGGCCGTCGTGCGGCACGTACGGCGGCAGCAGGGTGACCGAGGTGCGCAGCGCGCCGTGCCGGTGGCGGTCGAGGTCGAAGCGGACCGCGCCGTCGTCGACGATCAGCAGCGTCCACACGTCGTGGATGTGCCGGGGGTAGGCGTGGTCCACGAAATGGGCGTGGAAGACCTCGGCGACCCCCGCTACCGCAGGTCGCCACGCGCTGACGTGCGAGCCCGGCGGGCGGGTGGCCACGCTAAGAACGTACAAGACCGGTCGGTGGTGCGGCGGGCAGGCTCGACGCCATGACCGAACCCATCCGATTTCCCACCAAGATTGCCGTGCTGCTGCGCAACGACCTGGCGAGCTGGCAGCGGCTCAACGTCACGGCCTTCCTGGTCAGCGGCATTGCGAACGCCGTGCCGGAGCTGCTCGGCGAGGAGTACCGCGACGCGGACGGCACCGCGTACCTGCCGATGTTCGGCCAGCCGGTGCTGGTCTTCGCCGGTGACCGGGCGACGCTTGTGGGCGCGCACTCGCGCGCCCTGGCCCGTGGGTTGCGGATGGCGATCTTCACATCCGAGTTGTTCGCCACCGGCAACGACCGGGACAACCGCGCCGCCGTGCTGGCGGTCGGTCGGGAGAAGCTCGACCTGGTGGGCTTGGCGTTGCACGCGCCGCGCAACGTGGTGGACAAGGTGCTCAAGGGAGCGTCCATGCACCCTTAGGGCGTGTGTCAAAGCCCCTGGCCGGCCTGCGGCGGGCCCAGACGACCGAGGACTTTGACACACGCCCTAACGGCATCCGGGCGACGAAGACATTGATATCGGTGCGTATGACTGTAATGATTAACACACTTTACAGTTGTTTCGCCGCCCCGGAAGGACCCCCACATGGCGCGACGATTGGCCGGGCTCGCGCCCCGCCGCCCCCGCACCACACTGACCTCCGCGCTCGCCGCGGCCCTGCTCGCCGTACCGACCGGCCTGGTCGTCGGCGCACCGCCCGCGATGGCGGCCGCGACGGGCGCCATCACCGGGTACGGCGGCAAGTGCGTCGACGTGGCCGCCGCCAACCCGGCCAACAACACGGCGGTCCAGCTCTACACCTGCAACGGCTCGACCGCGCAACAGTGGACGGTCGGCGACGACGGCACGATCCGGGCGCTCGGCAAGTGCCTCGACATCGCCGCCGCCAGCACCGCCAACGGCGCCCGGGCGCAGATCTACGACTGCAACGGCACCGGGGCGCAGCAGTGGTCGTCGACCGCCGGGCAACTGGTGAACCCCACCTCCGGCAAGTGCCTCGACGCGACCGGCCAGAGTTCCGCCGACGGCACCCCGCTACAGATCTGGAGTTGCACAGGCACCGCCAACCAGACCTGGACACTGCCCACCGGCGGCGGCACCACACCACCCCCGTCCGGCGGCTTCACCCACCCCGGCGTGCTGGTCAGCCGGGGTCAGCTCGACTTCGTCCGTGGCCGGGTGCAGGCCGGCGCGCAGCCATGGGCGTCGGCCCACAGCCAGATGATGAGCAGCCGGTACGCCTCCCTGTCGCGCACCCCGGCGCCCCGGTCGGTGGTCGAGTGCGGGTCCTACTCCAACCCGAACAACGGCTGCACGGACGAGCGGGAGGACGCGATCGCCGCGTACACCGACGCGCTCGCCTGGTATCTCACCGGAGACGCCCGGTACGCGCAGAAGTCGATCCAGATCATGGACGCCTGGTCGGCGACGATCACCGCGCACACCGGCAGCAACGCCCCGTTGCAGACCGGTTGGGCCGCCTCGGTCTGGCCCCGGGCGGCCGAGATCATCAGGTACACGTACACGAGTTGGCCCAACGCCAACCGCTTCGCCACCATGCTGCGCACCGTCTACCTGCCGATGGTGCGCAACGGCTCGAACAGCAACGGCAACTGGGAACTGACGATGATGGAGGCAGCCGTCGGCATCGCCGTCTTCCTGGAGGACCGGAGCGCCTACGACGCGGCGGTCACCCGCTTCCTCAACCGCACCCGGGCCTTCGTCTACCTGCCCAGCGACGGCGCGCTGCCCTACACCGTGCCCGGCAGCGGCCTGGACACCAGCTCGGAGATCATCGGCTACTGGCAGGGCCAGTCCACCTTCGTCGCCGGCCTCGCCCAGGAGACCTGCCGCGACTTCGTCCACACCGGATACGGGATCTCCGCCATCTCGCACGTCGCGGAGACCTCGCGCATCCAGGGACGAGACCTGTACCCGCAGGTCGGTGAGCGGTTGCGGCAGGCGCTGGGCTTCCACTCGCGCTACCAGCTCGGCGAGGCGCCGCCCTCCTGGCTCTGCGGCGGCAGCCTCACCCGGGGCCTCGGCCCGATCACCGAGGTCGGCTTCAACGCGATGAGCACCCGGCTGGGCAACGTCATGACCAACACCCAGACCCTCACGCTGCAACAACGTCCAGCCGGCAGCAACAACCTGTTCGTCGCCTGGGAGACGCTCACCCACGCCAACAACCCCAACTGACCAGGCCGCCGTGGGCCGGCACCACGTTCCGGCCGTCGCCGCCCCGGGTCACCACCGCGCAGGACACCCCGGCGTCGCGCCACTCGGCCATCACGTCGCCCACCGACCGGTCCGGGTAGAGCCACG